>JAZDLL010000031.1:0-38642 GCA_043802105.1 Candidatus Omnitrophota bacterium | reverse complement strand
TTTATTTTTTTTAATTCCAGTCCGGCAGAAGCCAGTACTATTTTAAAAACCGATGCCGGCGGATAGCTTGATCCGATAGCCCGATTGATTAACGGCCCGCTGGAGTCATTGAATATTCCGGCAATCTGCCGAAAGCGCTGATTCACAAAAATCGCCGGATCAAAATTCGGGAAACTCGCCATGGCCAAAATCTCTCCACTGGCCGGATCCATTAAAATTATGCTTCCCTTGCGCCCTGCTAAATTTTCTTCGACAATCTTTTGAATATCCAGATCCAGAGTGAGCACCACGTCCTTACCATTGCGCGGAGGCTCAAAACCCAAAACCCGCATGAATTTGCCCCGGTGATCTACCTCCACCGACATCCCTCCTTCCTCCTGGCGCAAATAATAATCATATTTCTCCTCCACCCCGCCAAACCCGACGATATCTTTAGTTTTATAACCATAATCTTCCAATTTAGTCAGGCGCCAGCGATCAATCTCATTAACATAACCAATCACATGCGAAGCTAAAGCCCCATACGGATAATGCCGCAAAGGTTTAGGCGTAACAATGATACTGGGTTGTTCAATCTTATGCTCTCCAAGCAAAATGGCATCTTTAAGCTGGATATTCGTAGCCACGGTAACCGGCAGGCTGGAAGAGATAAAATTCCTCTTAAAGGCCAACTTTAAATCTTTAACTTCCACACCTAAAATACGACCGATCAAAGTTAAAACCGGGTCAAGATCGTTTAAATCTTGCGGGAGAATCATTACGTCATAAGAAATCTTATTATCCACAATCACCTTGCCATGGCGGTCCAGAATATTACCCCGGCTGCCGAATTGAGCGATCAGACGAATGCAGTTGCTATCGCTGAGCCGGCGAAACTTAGCCCCCTGCAATACCCCTAGGCTTAAGAGCCCGATAATTAAAGAGGCAAACATGAGAATAATTATAAAGTTTAAAATATTCTTTCTTTCCATGATTTAAAACTAAGAGGCGATTCTTTTCGTGAGCTTAAAAATCAAAGGTGATAGCAACGTTGTATAAACGCTAACAATAATCAGGTTGCGTAAAAAAATGCCTGGCGGCATAATATTCCCGGCGGACACACTTTGCAAGCCCAGGATAAAATTATTTAACAAAGCTAACGCTAAAACGATTGCCCAACCTACATAAGGCTCTTCCGTAGATATCTGACGGCTAATCCAATGTACCGTATAAATCCAGATAATAAAACAAATTGTATTTATCGGCAGGGCCCAGGGCAAAAATACATCTTTAGCCAGTCCGGCTAAAATACCAAATAATAAAGCCGTCTTAAAATCCGTATAAAAAACCAAAGCTACCGTAAAAATTAAAAGCAGGTCCGGCTTACAATAAAAGAAATTTAAAAAATTCGGCCACTTCAATCCTAAGGTAGCCAGAATGATTATGGTCAACAAAAAGAATAATTTTTTCATGGGATAATCACGAAGACCTCTTCAATGTTGTTCAGATCGACACTCGGCTTAACCAGGGCATAACGGTTAAGCCCGGAAAACTCCCGTCCGATATTCACCACCCGGCCCACCAATAACCCCTTAGGGTAAACCTGGCTTAATTCCGAAGTAATGATAATATCCCCCACCATAATCGCCGCCTCATCCGGAAGATAGCGCATGATTAAATTGGTACCCAGGGTCCCACTGATCAGACCTTCCTGTCGGCTGCGTTGTACGATACTGGAAATGCCTTGATTAGGGTCGTTAATCAGCAATACCTTGCTGGTATCATCTGTATTCTCGATGATCGTACCCACTAATCCCCGAGGAGTAGTTACCACCATCCCGGATTTAATTCCGCTGTATTTGCCTTTATTAATGATCAGGCTGGAGGACCAACTATCCGGCGAGCGGCCGATTACCCTGGCGGCCACCAGCCGCAGAGAAGATTTCTGTTTGAAGTTAAACAAATTCTTAAGCCGGGCATTTTCTTGGGTTACTTCGCGCAGGTCAAACAGGCGCCAACGTAACAAATCAACATCATTGCGCAATTGATCAGCCTGCATCATATTACGATGATAAAAAATAATGCCCAGGAATTCACGTTTAACCAAGCCGATCAAAGACAGGTGGGGTTTGAATATTTTTTGCGCCGGATGCTTAAAACAGGATAAAAAATTAAAGACTAGAAGTAGAGCACAGGCGGGGAGGATAAAACGAATTAAAGTTTTGCGGGGTAACTTAAACACATTTAATTGCGCACTTCACTTTTAACCGGTACGGTAACTTTTCTAAGATACTGAATTTCACTCAATACAATGCCGGTTCCGTTAGCCACCGCAGTAACCGGATCATCGGTAATGTGCACGGGCAGGCCGGTTTCTTCAGAGATCAATTTATCCAGCCCTCTTAATAATGAACCGCCTCCGGCCATCACAATTCCGTGATCAATAAGATCCGCCGCTAATTCCGGAGGAGTTCTTTCTAAGGATATTTTTATAACTTCCAAGATGGCCCGCAAAGGTTCCTGCAAAGATTCACGGATCTCTTCGCTGGTAATGGTCACGGTTTTAGGCAAACCCGCCACCAGATCCCGGCCTTTAACCTCCATGCTCATTTCTTCTTCTAAGGGATAAGCGGAACCAATCTTAATTTTAATCTCTTCCGAAGTGCGTTCACCAACCATCAGGTTATAAGTTTTCTTAAGATACTCGATGACCGCTTCATTCATTTCATCTCCGCCGATACGAATGGATTTGGAAAAAACCGTTCCGCACAGTGAAATTACCGCGATCTCCGTAGTACCGCCTCCGATATCAATAATCATATTGCCGATAGGTTCCTGGATGGGCAGGCCCACGCCAATGGCTGCGGCGATGGGTTCCTCAATCAAGAATACTTCCCTGGCTCCGGCACGCTCTGCAGAATCTTTTACTGCTCGCTTTTCTACCTCGGTAATCCCCGAAGGAATAGCAATAACGATCCTGGGCCTGACTAAAACCTTACGATGATGCACCTTCTTAATAAAATAACGCAGCATCGCTTCGGTAATCTCAAAATCAGAGATAACTCCGTCTTTCATTGGCCTGATGGCAATGATATTACCGGGAGTGCGCCCAAGCATGCGCTTGGCTTCCTCTCCTACAGCTAAAACGTGCGAAGTACCTCTTTCAATAGCAACTACAGAAGGCTCACAAAGCACCACCCCTTCGCCCTTGACAAAAACTAAGGTCGTCGCGGTACCCAAGTCAATCCCCATATCATTGGAGAAAAGGCCTAAGACATAATTAATTGCTTTCTTTAGCTGCTGGCTTAAGTTTCCCATATTTTTCTCCTAAAATTATGCGAGGTAATATTTTAACAAAAATTAAACTTTTTGTCAAATATAATATTAGTGAGCGCTTAACTTACGAATACCTACCTGCCGATAGACAGGTGCTGGTGTGAGTAAGTTAATGCGCGAACTAATCCTTGCCGCTTAGCGGTCAAGGATCTTTCCCCACAATTTATGGATCTTTAGCCAATTATAGAATATATGCATTAACTACCCTCTTTCCAGGCTCTGCAACGTCGCAAGAAACCCGGGGAAAGATTTACTAACACAACTAATATCATCAAGAGTAGATTCACCATCGGCAGCTTGAGCCGCTATCACCATACTCATGGCCGTGCGATGATCTCCGAAACTTTTAAGCTTAGCCCCGTAAAGTCTACCCCGGCCTTGAATAACTATATTTTCCACGCCTGCAACCTTGTTGACCCGGATATCCGCCTCCATCTTCCTTAAATTGACCACCATGGAATTAATCCTATCGGTCTCCTTAACCCTAAGTTCGCCAACCCCTTTAATTACGGTGCGGCCCTGAGCAAAACAAGCAGCCACCATCAAAATAGGCAACTCATCAACTAAAAAGGGTATTTCGCCCGCCGAAACTACCGTGCCTTTAAGCTTGCTGCTGTTTATCGTTAAGACACCTCTGGGCTCAAAATTTATGGGTTTAGAAACTGCAACTTTTATTTCAGCCTGCATTCTTTTAAGCACACTAATTATTCCGCTGCGGGTAGGATTAAGGCTAGAATGCTCAATAATAACCCTGGCTCCGGGAATGATGGCCGCCAGGACCATAAAAAAAGCCGCTGAGGAAATATCCCCGGGAATATAAATTTCACCCGGGCTGGTTAAGCTGCGACTGGGATTCAAGATGATGCTTTTATTCCTGATAACTATATTTGCGCCAAAAATTTTAAGCATCCGCTCAGTATGATCGCGAGTGCTTATCCGCTGGATAACTTGTGTTTTACCCCGGGCGAATAACCCCGCCAAAAGAATCGCCGATTTTACCTGAGCCGAAGCAATCTTTAGATGATAAACAATGCCTTTAAGATTTCCTCCGCTTATCATTATCGGGGCATACTCTTGGTGAGCTTTAATTCTGGAGATAATCCGCGCACCCATCAAACGTAAAGGCACATTTACTCTGGACATGGGTCGGGAACTAAGAGCTTTAGCCGCCACCACCTTAGATTCAAATTCCATCCCCGCTAAAACACCTAAAAGTAAACGCAAGGTAGTTCCGGAATTATTCACAAAAATCGGCTGCCGGCATCCTCTTAACCCTCCTAGGCCGGCGCCCTGAACAGAAACCTGGCCCTTGCGGCGCAGGATGATCACTCCCAAAGCGCTTAAAGCATTTAAAGTAGCCAAAGAATCCTCGTGGATGGGAAAATTTTTAAGAATGGTTTTACCGCGGCTTAAAGCGCTTAAAATTAACGCCCGGTGGGCAATGGATTTATCCCCCGCCAGCCTGATTGAGCCGCGAGGAATAAATTTACGTTTAATTAAAATAGATTTACGGGAAGGGGAAAACTTTCCTGCTAAGCGATTAGAAAATTTTCTAATGCGGCTCACCTTATCTTTTGGGTAACCTTATCGTTTTCTTTAATTGCCTCTTTTAGCTCAGGCGCAAAACCCGCAGCAGACATGAATTCATGGACTTTCTCTATTTTTAAATCTCCGATCGGCTTACCGGCGCGCGATACTGAAAATTCATCTCCTACGCTTACTTTATCTTTGCTACCCAAGTTAATCACCACGAAATTAAATTCTTTATTCACAATCATCACTTTGCCTTCTAAACCCTTGGCCAAAGGAGCCTGCTCTTTTTTAGTAACCTTGGAGGCCTTGGTGTCGGCGGCATTAGTTTTATCATTAGCCGTTTTAGGCAAAGCTTGCACCGCCGCCTTTTCCGTCGGGAGCAGTTCAGGATTGACCACCACCGTACCCAACTCTACCCCGCTGGCGCCGGCTTCCAGATTCTTAATCTTTTCCTCTAGCGCCACCTTCTGCTGTTGCATAATTTTTATTTGCTCTTTAATTTGTTTGCTATCATCTTGAACCTTATTCAGTTTACTCTCAAGATCCTCCCGCAATGTTTTCTGATTGGCAAGATCATCTTTAAACTGCTCTAATTTGCTGGCAGTGGCAGCGTGGGCAGATTTCTCCGCAGCCAACTCACCGGCTAAAGAATCCATTCTACTTTTAGCTTCTTGTAATTTTAAGGCAAGATCCGTAGCCACCTTCTTGGATTCTTCCAGCTGAGTAGTAGTTTGGCGCTGGCGGTCTTCCAACTCCACAATCTGCGCTTGAAGCTTAATATTTTGCGCATATTCTTTTTGATATAAATAAAATACTCCGGCGCCGGCCGATAATGCAATAATAAATAATGCAATTAAGACAGGTAATATAACTGAGCCTTTGCGATGCATTTTGCCTCCTTTAATTAATGAACGCTTAACTTACGATCCGCCGAAGGTGGGGAGTAAGTTAATGCGTAAATCAAGCAGCTTATAGTTTTTATCCAGCGAAGTCCTTGGCCGCGCAGCGGGCAAGAATCTTTTTTACAATTTTAGTATGTTTCTTAACCATTAATATAACATTAGTTAGGTAAAAATCAAGAGAAATTTAGTGAACACATTGACTTACTCGTACTGTGTACTCGTAAGCCAATGTGCGAACTATCCCTATATCATAGCGCATAAACTACCTTACAAAATTCTTCTTAATAAACTCCTGAAACTCTAAAGGCACCTTACTCGTAAAGTGCATAAGTTTATTGGTAGTCGGATGAATAAAGCCGATCTCCTGGGCATGTAAAGCTAGCCGGGGAAAACTATCTTTTTTCCCATACTTGATATCGCCAAGTATCGGATGCCCTAAGTAGGCCAAATGCACCCGGAGTTGATGCGTCCTGCCGGTAAAGGGCTTTAACTCCAAAAAGCTAAAATCCTTGGAACGCTTTAATGTTTTATAAAAAGTCTTGGCATATTTGGTATTTTTGGAAAATGAAACTGCCATATTTTTCCGTTTTAGAGGGTGCCGGCCAATGGGAGCCTCAATCACATCCTCATCAAACTCTACCCTTCCGCTAACCAGAGCAACATATTTACGCTGGATACTATGCTGGGCAAACTGCTTAACTAATTTCAAATGGCTGGCATTATTTTTAGCAATCACCAAAAGTCCGCTGGTTTCTTTATCCAGCCGATGCACGATCCCGGGGCGATTTTTATTGATATCGGAAAGCTGAGTAGGACGGCCCAATAAAGCATTAACTAAAGTATGCGCCCGATTACCGGGGGCCGGATGCACCACTAAACCGGCCTGTTTATTAATGACTAATACCTCCTTATCCTCATAAATAATATTTAAAGGTATCTGTTCCGGTAAAAATTCTGTTTTTTCTTTCTCCGGGAGAAAAACCTGCAGCGTGTCAAGCGAGTTTAATTTATGGTGCGGTTTATTAACTACTTGGGAATTTAAAAAAACTTTTCCTTCGTGAATAAGCTTCTGAATATTTGTACGCGAAAGTCCTAAATTATTACGCAGGGCATAATCCGTCAAGAGGATATCCAAACGCATTTTGGCCTCTTGGGCCTTAACTTGTAACAACAGCTCTTCCATTAAGCTTCCCACAGAAAATCCTCGTGAGCGCAGCGAACGAGGGTCTTGCATTAAGTTTCTTCCAGTAAACTTCTCTTCAAGCAAAACTAACCCAGGAGTTTCATTTTTTCTTGATTACGAATAACTTAATAAATAAACCCAGCGAAATAAAAAACATCGCCAGGCACAAAATCTGGAAAAAAGTTAACCCGTAAAATATCCGGGGGCTATCATTGCGCAAAAATTCAATAAAAAAACGCTTTAGAGAATAAAGAAAAAGATAACTGCAGAAAATCTCACCCCGTAAATGCTCCCGGGCTTGTTTAAATCTTAAAATAATAAATATCAAAAGCAAAAGCAGCGAAGAATACAGCTGGGTAGGTATCAAAATCCGGTCAAAAACTTTAAAATATAACCCAAACTCTGATTCCCGGCCAAAGCAACATCCGTTAAGCAGGCAACCGATCCTGCCGATGGCTTGTCCTAAGGCAATAAAAGGAGCCACGAGATCCAGAGTTTTAAGCAAGTCCATTTTATGCTGCTTAATAAACCAGACTGCCACGCTTAGACCAAAAATCAGGCCGCCGAACCAGGCCAATCCTCCGTGTTGGAGCATAACCATCTCCCGGGGGTTAGCCAGATAAAAGCGGGCATTCATCAACACGTAAAATATCCGGGAACCGATTATGCCAAAGATAAAAACCAAGAAGAAAAGATTGAATATTCCTTCGCCATCCATTTGCTCTTTTTTTGCCTGTAATGCAGCTAAATAGGAACTGGTAAAAAAAGCCAAAACCAGCAGCAAACCATAAGAATAAATCGTAAAACTTGCGATCCGGCAAATTTCAGGCAGCATTTTTATTAAATAGTAACTCCCAGGTTAAGACCAGCGCAGCGATGGTAATTACGGAATCCGCAAGATTAAAAACCGGCCAGATGCGCAGGTCTAAAAAATCAATCACAAAACCGAAACGCAAACGGTCGATAAGATTACCGATTGCCCCGCCTAAAATCAGGCTCAAGGTCAATTTTAAAAGCCCGGAATTGGCCTTGCTTCTTAAATTGCAAAAAATAAACCCGATAGCAAAAAGCGAAACCAACACAAATAAAAGCAGCTGATTTTGAAAAATACCAAAAGCTGCTCCCCGATTATGAACGAGGGTTAAATTTAAGAAATTTTTTATTAAAGGAACCGGGGTATTTAGTTGCAGAAATCTTACGGCGATAAATTTAGTGGCCTGATCCAGCAAAATAACGCTTGTAACGATGATAAAAATCATCTAATTGGTCAAAGCTCTTACTTCTTTTCCCTTTTCTGCTGGCATTTGATACATAAGCGGGCAGAGGGAACTGCTTTTAATCTAATTTTAGAAATTGAACCTTTACAATCATCACAAATGCCAAAAACCCCTTCATCTATCCTCTTCAGCGCATCATCCAGCTCATAAAGGGATTTCCTCTCGTTAGAAGCCAACCCTAAAGAAAACTCGCGGTCATAATTATCGGTCGCCACATCTGCCATATGATAAGTATAGCCGGAAATATCCCCGGAGGCCTCTTTTTGCGATTTTCTTAAAGTATCGTCAGAGATGTGCTTAAGATCATTAAGTAGCTCTTCTTTTTTCTTCAGCACAATCTTTTTGAAATCTTTCAAATCGCTTTTAGAAAATTTTTTCTTCAATTTACATACCCCCTATAGCTTTAATACAGTTATCACAAATTAAAGGATGCGCCTGACTCTTGCCAACTTCTAATGAATAATTCCAGCAACGCAGGCATTTAGCGCCTGGGGCCTTCTCTACTCTCATCGACAGGTCTGCAGAATTACTTTTATCCAGAGTCACTTTAACTTGAGAAACCTTAAAAATCTCGCCAAGTTCGATATTAAAGCTTTGTAAGAATGTATAACGATCCTGGGTTTTTGTCAATATATTTATTTGTGCATCAAAAGAACTTCCGATCTGGCCTTTTGAGCGCAGTTCTTCCAGGGCTTTGGCGGCCACCGGAACTAATTCTATTACATCTTTTAATTCCTCACCAACATTTTTTTGCCCCAGAGAGAAACGATCATCTTGCCAAAAAGTAGGATTGTGTTCTGGAAAATCTGCCAGATGCACGCTTACACAATCGAGATCTTTTTTTTCTTTAGGCATATTCTGCCAGATCTCTTCAGCAGTAAAAACTAAAACCGGAGCAATTAATCTAATTAGATGATTTAATACTTCATAAATTACGGTTTGGGCGGCACGCCGTTCTACAGAACTGGCGGCGTAAGTATAAAGCCTGCCTTTGACCATATCCAGATAATACATGGAAAGTTCTTCGTTACAAAAATCATAAATCTCTTTATAGGCGAGGTGAAATTCAAATGAAGGATTAGGCGGTGTGCCATAAGCATTTTCTACATTATCTCTCACTGCCATCATCTGGTAAAGTATCCACTGGTCGATCTTACGTAATTTTTCATAAGGGACTTTGTCCGTATCCGGATTAAAATCATAAAGATTGCTTAAAATGAATTTGGCGGTATTGCGGATCTTGCGGTAAGCCTCAGAAAGCCGGGTGAGGATTTCTTTAGAGATCCGGATATCCTCATTGTAATCGCTGGAGGCTACCCACATCCTTAAGATATCGGCCCCATAATCCTTAATAATCTGGGCAGGAGAAATAACATTACCATCGGACTTAGACATTTTCTTGCCTTCGCCGTCAACGACAAAACCATGGGTAAGCACGTTCTCAAACGGCGGTTTACCGTCGATGGCCATGGCCGGAATAATCGAAGACTGAAACCATCCCCGGTGCTGATCGGAGCCTTCCAAATATAATTGCGCTGGAACCCCACCTAGTTCTTTTCTTTTTTTCAATACCGCTTGAGAGCTTACTCCGGAATCAAACCAAACATCTAAAATATCTGCTCCCTTAGCAAAAGTTTTTCCTTTTTTGCACTCTGAGCAGACTAAACCTTCATACAGAAAATCATTTATTTCACGGCTGAACCAGCAGTCCGAGCCTTCTGTAGCGGAAAATTGCGCGAACTTCTCGATTACTTTTGTATCAAAAAACTCTTCCTTGCATTCCTGGCAAACCAGAGCCGGTACCGGTACTCCCCAGTATCTCTGACGGGATAAACACCAATCCGGCCGCAATTCCACCATGGCCGAAATTCTCTCGCGGCCTCCTTCCGGAATCCAGGTTACTTCTTCTTTTATGGCTGCCAGTACTTTTTTACGCAAATCATGATGATCAATATTCAAAAACCACTGTTTAGTGGCCCTAAAAATTATCGGATGTTTGCAACGCCAGCAATGCGGATAAGAGTGGGTTATCTTTTGGGCTAAAAGCAGGGCGCCTATTGATTGCAATTTTTCCACAATCGCCGGATTAGCATCATACACGTTCTGCCCGGCAAATTCTCCGGCCGTAGCATCAAATTTACCTCTGGGGTCAACCGGCATTACAATTTCCAAACCATATTTTAATCCGGTCCGATAATCCTCCGCGCCATGGCCGGGAGCAATATGCACTAAACCTGTACCCTCCTGGGCTGAAACATAATCTGCCAAAACTACTTTGCCCGAACGCAAACCAAACGGATGGTCATAAATTACACCCTCTAAATCTTTCCCTTTTAATTCTCTTATAACTTCATATTGATCAATGCCCATCTGCTGTAATACTGACAGGCGTACATCGGCAATAATCAAATCACCTTTATTCGTTTTGATATATGAATAATTAAACTCCGGATGCACGGCCACGGCAACATTAGCGATCAAAGTCCACGGCGTTGTCGTCCAAATCACCAGATGGCTATCCCTTGACCAACTTCTATCCTCTTTCACTTTGAATTTTACGAATACAGATGGAGAAGTATGATTTTCATATTCCACCTCAGCTTCGGCCAAAGCGGTTTCACATTTAAAACACCAATTCACGGGTTTCAAGCCCCGCTGAATATACCCCTGGCTATTTAAATCGTTAAAAGACCGGATAATTGCCTCTTCATATTCATGGCTTAAGGTCAAATAAGGATGCTCCCAATCCCCGAACACCCCCAGGCGCTTAAACTGTTCCCTTTGATTAGCCACATGTTTCATCGCGTAATCATGAGCTTTCCTCCTAAACGCCAGCTGCGCAATCTGGTGTTTGGCGATCTTTAATTCTTTGAACAACTGATGCTCAATCGGCAGCCCGTGACAGTCCCAACCGGGCACATAAGGCGAATAATACCCTTGCATAGTCTTATATTTAACTACGATATCTTTTAATGTTTTATTTAAGGCATGGCCGATGTGAATATCTCCATTGGCATAAGGCGGCCCGTCATGCAGAACATATTTTCCTTGGGGAGCCGGTTTTTTACGGATCAGCCCATAAAGATCCTTTTTATACCAATCCTCAAGCATCAACGGTTCCCGCCTAGGCAGATCCGCCTTCATCGGAAAATCGGTTTTGGGCAAATTTAATGTCTGCTTATATTCAGAATTATCAGCCATAATTAATCCAGGGGTGCACTCTGGCGCACTCTTTAGTTTCCAGCAAAACTTTTAGTTTCATCCTACGTATTTACCAATAATAATATCCAGGTCTTTCTTGGTTTTTGCCGGAATCAGTTTTTTATCGGTAACGATAGCGAATTTTAAAGCCCCACCGCAACTACAACCGCGCTGCGGATTTAACTCCCTGATCACTCGAGAAATAATTTTTTTGGCATTATCGACATTCTTCTGTAAATTACTCATCACCATCTCTAAGGTCACGCTGGCATGATCCGGATACCAGCAATCGTAATCGGTAATACAGGCCAGCGTAGAATAGCAGATCTCCGCTTCCCGGCAAAGCTTGGCCTCGGCCATATTGGTCATCCCGATCACATCCATACCCCAGCTGCGGTAAAGCTTGCTTTCGGCCAATGTAGAAAACTGCGGGCCTTCCATATTAATATAGGTGCCTGCCTTATGCATATTTAGATTTAAAGATTTACCGGCTGAATAAATACAAGCAGCAAGCTGCGGACATACCGGGTGGTCAAAAACAATATGGCCCACAATACCCCGGTCAAAAAAAGTCATCTGCCGGCCACAATTGGTGCGGTCTACGAATTGATCTACCACCACAAAATCTAAAGGTTTTAATTCTTCCTTTAAGCTACCGCAGGCAGTTACCGAAATAACTCGCTCAACTTTCAATTTTTTCATGGCAAAAATATTGGCGCGATAATTTATTTGGCTGGGCGATAGACGGTGGCCTACTCCATGGCGCGGCAAAAAAACTACCTCTTTGCCTTCCAAGCGGCCAATGGTAAATTTATCCGAAGGATCGCCAAAAGGTGTTTTCACCTTAACCTGCTTGATAATTTCTAATCCTTCAATCTTATATAATCCGCTGCCACCAATAATCCCAATCTTAGACATATTAACCTCTCTTTCCCAGTTCATCGGCTCGTCTTAAAGCTGCCTTAACCGCGCCATTAAGAGATCCACCTGCATACAAAACATCGAGGCCAGCCTGGGTTGTCCCTCCTTTGGAAGCAACCATGGCAATTAAATCTTTACAGGATAATTTTTTTTCTTTTAACATGGCCAGCGTACCCTCAACAGTTCTCTCGGATAAAACCCTGGCAAATTGCGGATCTAAACCGATCTCTCTGGCCGCTTCCGTAAGCTCCTCAATAAAGGTATTACTCATCTGCCCGGCGTTATTTTCATCCTGGATATACTGGCAAAAGAATGCCGGGCCGCTCCCGGATACCGCCGTTACCGCATTAATGATACTTTCTTGATCTACAGGCTCAGCTATGCCTACATATCTCAATAACAACCAGGCTAGATTCAAATCTTTTTCAGTAGCAGATTTATCTTTAAACAAAACAGAAACCCCCTGGCCTACCTGAGCAGGTAAATTAGGCATAACCCTGATAATTCGCGCCCCTTCTCCTAACTTATCCCTTATATATTCTGCAGTTTTACCAGCGGCTATGCTAATAATTAATTTTCCTTTAACAAACGGCCGGATTTCTTCAAGCAACGATTCAAAATCCTGGGGCTTAACAGCTAAAATTATAACTTCAGATTTCTTAACCAATTCCTCAGGGCTGCTAGCAACCCTGACGTTTTTAGAAACAATCTTCTTGATTTTATCGAAGGCCAAAACCGCATATTCCTGCTTGATACGTTCGCCGAGCGCCTGCCCCATATTGCCGAATCCAATAATTCCGATTTTTTTTCTTAAAAAATTAAACATTGTTTTCAAATATAACCCTGCCTAATCTTAAAATATCCGCGCCTTCTTCAATGGCTACCGTAAAATCACTAGACATCCCCATCGAAAGCAGCCAGTCCGGATTAAATTTATCGCGCAAAGCCTTAAGTTTAGAAAAATACGGCCGGGCTTCCTCAGGGTTATCCGCCAGCGGAGCAATGGTCATTAGCCCTTTAATTTTTACATTCGGAAACTTTTCAATTTCCTCGCAAACCCCCGCCAGCACTTGCGGTTTAAATCCGAACTTCCTGATCTCCGGAGAAGTTTTAACCTCCAAAAGGATGTCCTGAATTTTATTCATTTTAAGAGCTTGTTTACTAATCTCCTGCGCTAAGCTAACGCTATCTACAGAATGTATCAGATCAAATATTTCTAAAGCCGCTTTTACTTTATTGCTCTGTAAGTGCCCCACCATTTGCCAATGCGCGCCGCCCACCAGTTTGTACTTTTCTTGCGCTTCCTGCACTCTATTTTCGCCTAGATAATTAATTCCCGTGCTGACTACTTGTAGTATCTGCTCAACGCTCCTGCCTTTGGTTACGCAAAGCAACGTGATTTTACCGGGGTCAATTTTAGCTTTAGCGCAAATTTCAGAGATTCGCAAGCGCAGCTTTTCAATATTTGTTTTAATCATCGCTTAAGATTAAATACATTATACACAATAAAGCTAAGGAAGCAATAGAGGCGCACCAAAGAGGCTCTAGAAATATTCTTGATAAACTTCTTTAAAACGATTTACAGTTTTAATCAACAGATTTTTGGCAGGCTTAACTAAAGCTAAGTTTCCCACAGTTTTATTTTCCAGATCCTGGCAAATCATCCCCAGGCAGGTAAGATAAGTTAAATACTTCTGTCCGGATAAATCGTTATTTTCTTTGACCAAAGAGGCAATCGCCGGGTTATTGATCCTGCCGATAGCTACCGGCATGCCGATCACGCTCTCCATCATCTCAATAAATCCCTCGGTCAACAAAGTCTTGCCCACCATAATAAAGTGGTCAATTTCGTGGAGCACCACTCTTCTTTGCACCACTTCCATAATCTGTGTGCAAATTAAACGGCTGGAATTGGTGGCCATCGCCGCTACATCGCGTTGTTTTATCGGCTTATAAAATTCATCCTTCTTAACTAAAATTTCCTTATCTTCCTGGATGTTGTTAATATCTCCGATGATCCCGTAAGAACGCTTAATGTCCTCAGCCAGCTCAAAATTAATCTTTAACCCCTCGGAAAGCTGCTGAGTCATGCTATTGCCGCCCAAAGGTAAAATTTGGATACTTTGCAGAAGGCCATCATTAAAGATCAGCAGTTCCGTGACATCGCTGCCACAATCGCAAAATACGCTTACGCCGCGTTTTTCTTCAATGCCAAATACCGCTTTGCTGGTGGCTAACCCCGAGAATGAAAGGTTCCTAATCTCATAGCCGGCCTGGCTAACCACCCGGCTTAAGCTTTGCAAAGATGCTAACCTGGCGCAAACTAAATATAAATCCACTTCTAGCCGATGGCTGTACAAACCGATAGGATTAATCACGTTGCTCTTAGAATCAATCGAATAGCTCGACGGAATTACATGGATTATCTCATCCTCTAAACTGGAGCCTAAAATACGCGCCTGCTCATTGGCGGTAGCGATATCCGTGGAAGTAATTACCTTGTTACCGCGTTCAGCCAGGGGGATAATTGCATGGCTATGCTTGGTGGAGATATCTTTACCCGAGAAATTAGTATGGATGAATTTTATTTTTAATCCGGATTTGCTTTTTAAGCTTTTTAAAATTTTGGTCAAACAGATCACCAGCTCGGTGGCGTCCACAATCACCCCTTCTTTAACCCCGCGAGAAACAAAACAATCAAAAAAGATATTGCTGATTTTATTTTTTTTGATCAGAGCCAGGGCCGCGGATATTTTATTCGAACCGATGTCGATGGCGCAGATATAACTGTTATTTAGCATTGTTTAACCCTTGCTCGCTGCTCGCTCGCCAGGACTCTTTTAAATTAAAGCTTATTGTTTAGCTTGATTAACGGTTCCTTGAACCTAAGATCGATATACTTAATATTGGACCATTCTTTGCGTTCCTGGGTAACCAGCCCGCCTAGAATCATCATCTTTTGCCTGATGTTATTTGCTCCGGTGCGCACTTCAAAACCCAACCACTCTGCCTGAGGCGAAGGTAAAGTATAATCGGCATTTTGCCTGGGGAAAAGCATAAAGAACCCGGTGCTGCCCGGGCTAGCCACATCAATCCTTTTTAGCTCAAAGCCGGAAAAAGATTTATTGGCTTTAAACTCATTGATGATACTCAAAGCTAAACCCAGCTCTGACCGTTTATAACTTACTCCCGGCTTAGGAGCGAAGATCTTGGTTTCTAAGCCATAAATTACCGGTAGCTTTGACTCCTCGGTCTCTTCATCCGGATAAAACAGCACCCCCTGCTCGTCAATAGCAAAACTCTTATAGAACTTAACCAGGGCAATGGCTTTGCGTTTTAAAAAATCCGCCACTACGGTATTAGGCAAAATCCTGGAAAACCTGACCTTACGGCAATCCGAACACCTTAAAAAAGTCTTCCAGGCCTCATTGCTTAAATTCAAACTGAAAATATTGCTGCCTTTTAAATATTCAAATTTAATATCGGAATTCCTAACGATGACCTGCTTAACAGCAAAAAAATCCGAGGTAGTTAATACTTTCCAAATATATCCTATAATAAAAGAGAAGGCAAGCGAAATTATCACCAAAAAGCTAATAATTTTTACAGGTAGATTAAACTTTTTCTTTCGCATATGCTAATTCCAGTAATTTAAGGCACAGCCGGGTAAAATCAATTCCCACAATTTTAGCCGCTTTAGGCAAAAGGCTGGTAGCGGTCATCCCGGGAATGGTGTTAACCTCTAAAATATACGTACGGCTTTGCGGATTTAAAATAATATCAACTCGCGAACAACCGTAACAGCCCAAAAGTTTATGTGCCCGCAAAGCAGTATTTTGAACCTCTAAAGCTATTTTTCTATCTAAAACCGCTGGGATAATATATTGCGTTAAGCCGGACTGGTATTTTGCCGTAAAATCAAAAAATTTATTACTGGGGATAATTTCAATTACCGGTAAAGCCGCCTCATCCAAAATACCTACGGTCAGCTCCCGGCCGGACACATAATCCTGGATAATTATATGCGTGTCAAATTCAAAAGCCAGCTCAAGTGCCGCCGGCAATTCTTCCGGGAGCTCGACCAGCGATAAACCAATACTTGATCCATGATTAGCCGGCTTAACCACCAGAGGAAAAACAAGATCGCCCGGCCAAACGATTTTATTTTTCCGATAAGCTGATTTTTCCAAAAACCGGGACTGCGGTACACACAATCCGTTTTGCGAGAATATTTCCAGTGAACCGATTTTATCCATCGCCAGTTGGCTGGCTTTAACGCCAGAAGCGGTAAAAGGCAGATGCATTGCCTCTAAGATACTTTGAATTGTACCGTCTTCGCCAAAGCGGCCGTGTAAAGCGATAAAGGCACAATCTAAATTATATTTTTTTAATAAGCGCATGTTCTCTTGGCGGTTATCGGTAGTTATATCAATCGCCACGGCAGCTACCTGCGCTTGGGCCAGCGCAGAAAAAACCGCCTGGCCGCTTTTTAAAGAAATCTCCCTTTCCGAAGAAGGCCCGCCCATTAAAACGCCGACTTTGCCAAAATCATTTATTTCCATATTTTTATCTCAGGCTCCAAGTTAATTTTAAATTTTTTCTTTACTTTCTTTTGCATCAAGTCCATCAACGATAAAACCTCACCGCTTTTTGCCTGCCCGGTATTTAAGATAAAATTCGCATGCCGCGGGGAAATCATCGCTTTGCCCCTGACCCAGCCCTTTAACCCGCACAGATCAATTAATCTACCGGCAGAGCCCTGGGGTGGATTTTTAAAAATACACCCGGCGTTGGGTAAATTATTTCCCTGGGACTGCTTGCGCTGCAGGAGGTTTTGATTGATCTTAGCCGCAATTACCTTTTTTTGGCCAGCCTGTAGTTTAAGTTTAGCCCAAATAATAATATATTTATCCAAATTAGATTTTCGATAAGCAAACTTCAGTTGCTTTTTGGCCAGCAACTTTAGTTGACCGTTATAATCTAAAACACCAACCTGGCTTACTAATTCTCCGATCGACTTGCCCCAGGCGCCGGCATTACCCAGTAAACAGCCGCCTAATGTCCCGGGAATCCCGGACAGGAATTCCAAACCGCTTAAATTATTTTTCTTGGAAAATAAAATCAACGCATTTAATTTTAAACCACTCCCGGCGACTACGCAGCTACCCTGACGAAAGCATCTGCGGAAATCTTTACTGCTTAGCCTGACCACCAGGCCTGGGATGCCTGCCTGGCTAACTAAGATATTGCTGCCGGCGCCTAAGATAAAAACAGGTTTGCCGGCCCGCTGAGCAGAAACCAACGCCTTCTGCAAACTTTTAAGATTCTTCGGCTCGAAATAAAATTGCGCCGGGCCGCCGATTTTAAAACTCGTCAGGTTAGCCAAACTAACTTTAGTTTTTATCTTTTTACTTAAGCTCTTGGGCCAAAGCATCGCTTACCCTCACAATATCCCCGGCTCCTAAGGTGATCACCAAATCACCCTCTTTAATCATCCCCAAAATATGGGGCAGAATATTATCTTTAGCCAAATACACAACTTCTTTGCTTGGGTCAAATTCCTTTATTTTATTTAATAACCCCTGAGCATTTATTCCTTCAATCGGCTGCTCGCTCGCCGCGTAAATATCGGTAATAATCAAATAATCCACCCGCACAAAAGATTTAGCAAAATCATTTAAAAGTAGTTGCGTGCGGCTGTAGCGGTGCGGTTGAAAAACTATGATCTTTCGCTTAACTTTCAAATTAGCTAACGCGGCCAAAGTAGCTTTTATTTCGCTAGGGTGATGAGCGTAGTCATCAAGGACTAAATACTTATCGCTGCTAAATTTGGTTTCCAATCTACGGCCGGCGCCTTGATACTGAGCCAGGCTGCTACGGATATACTTTAAATCAATACCTAGCTCTAGCCCTAAGCCGATTACCGCCAGAGAATTTGAAATATTATGCTTTCCGCCCAAAGGCAAATGAAAACGCGAAATAAATTTGTCTTTAAAGTACCCGTCAAAATCGCTAACCAGCCCGCTCAATACAATGTTCTTGGCATAAATATCCGCCGCAGAGCTGTCTAAACCAAAAAATACCCGCTTACCCTCATAGGTGCGCATTAAATTTAAAAGATTAATATCGTCAGAGCAGGCAAAAACACAGCCCCCGGGCTGCGTGCGCTTAATAAAAATACCAAAAGTATCTAATTCATTTTTAAAACTATGATAATAATCCAAATGCTCATGGTCAATGTTAGTAATAATGGAAAACTTAGGACTATAATTTAAAAAGGATCCGTCTGATTCATCGGCCTCCGCGACAAAAAACTGGCCATTACCTAAACAAGCATTAGTTTGAATATTATTCAGGATACCCCCGATAACTACCGTAGGACAGAGCCCGGCTTCCAGCAACATGTAAGAAATTAAAGAAGTGGTGGTGGTCTTGCCGTGAGAACCCGCAACGGTAATGGCTGTTTTTTGCTGCATAAGCTGGGCTAGGGCTTGTGCTCTCTTGATCAAAGGAATACCTAAAAGCTTAGCCTGGCACAATTCAGGATTATCCTCTCGGATGGCCGATGAATAAACCACCACCTCCTGTTCGGATATATTTTGAGCGCTGTGCCCCAGGAAAATTTTGGCCCCCAGGCCCTCCAACTGCCGCGTAACAGGATTTTCTTTTAAGTCCGAACCGCTCACCCTAAATCCGCTGGACAGCATCAGATGCGCAATCCCGCTCATCCCTATCCCGCCAATTCCGATAAAATGATAATATTTTTTCATCTTAATATATATGCTTTCCAGGCCTCTTGAAATTCATTGAAATTTTTAAAAGCATAAACCCTGGACAAGGCCACCATCAGATTCCGGCTATCCCGCAGGGCGCGGCAGAAATCTACAAAGGACTCCTTACCAAACTCCGCGACCAGATATTTAACCAGGCTATAAGATTCCGCATAAAAAAGTCTAACCCTTTCGCTGTTTGAGCTTCTGATCTGAAAGCTGTTTAAAGCATTCAAATCAAGATAGTTGTTTTGTTTTATTTTATCGGATAACTCCGCCCGAACTGAAAAGATATCCTGCTCTTGATAAGCCGCCACCCCTTCCTGAAGCCACAAAGGCACAGCCGGATTATTAAAACCAACCATTTCGATAAAAACGATATGCGCTAGTTCATGCGGAAGAACATTCTGCAAAAAACCCGGCGCTCCGACATAGCTCTGGATGAGCTTAGGGCCAATACTCACCTGGCCACCGGACCAATTATAGCTTAGCGTAGCTTTCATATATTCATCCTGATTATCAAACAGATAGATTCTGGCCCGGTTATCCCAAGTCCAAAAATTAAAACGGTTAAAACCTAACTCATTGGCAATGGAATCATAGCTCTCTTCGGCCTTCTGAGTTAATTGATTAAGTATATCCTCCGGAGCGTTTTTATAAAAAACTTTAAAGTGCGTACTTTTAACTTCCTGCCAGGCCTGATCCGAAGCTAAAACAACTAGCGGCAGAAATAAAATCACCAGCGATAATCCAGCCTGACGTATCCAAGTAAACATAAGCTCCTTATAAAATTAAACGGCGGCCAAAACTTCTTTAGCCAACAGCCCCGCCGCATCAAAATCCTGAAATCCCATATACGCCTGATGCATAGCTTCTAGCTTCTGCGGATCTGCTAGAAGCTGCGTAAATATCCCCCTTAATCTTTCCGGAGTCAATTCCCGATCCTGAATAATCAAAGCGGCTTTAAGATTCCCCAGAACCTGGGCATTAGCCAATTGATGCGCATAAGCAAAAGGATAAGGAATCAGGATGGCCGGAATCTTAAATTTTTGCAGCTCGGCGATCGTAGTTGCCCCGGCCCGGCAAATTATCAGGTCGGCTACGCTATAAGCGTATTGCATCTGCGAAAAGAAATCAAAAAGTTTATAAGTCAAAGTTGTTGCGGCATACCCGTTTATTAGCCAGGTAAAATCCTCCACTCCGGAAATATGGATTACCTGGAAAGCCTCCTGCCTGGGATGGCTAGCCAGCGCCTCCAGGCAAACAGCATTTAAATTATGCGCTCCCTGGCTACCACCCGTAATTAAAATAGTTAATTTTCCTTCTTTAAAGCTAAAAAACTCCAGCGCCGCTGCCTTATTTAGCCCAAGCAAATCCTTACGCAGAGGATTACCGGTGAAAACAATCTTTTCCGGCGAGACATTTAAGTAGTCGGCAGTTTGTCTAAAAGATACCGCCACTTTATCTACCAACTTGGCTAACACTCTATTTGCCCGGCCGCAAATAACATTTTGTTCATGAATTATCGTTTTTATCCTAAATAACCAGGCCCAAAAAATTAAAGCCACCGTATTCAAACTGCCGAATCCTACCACGACCTGCGGTTTAAATTTCATAACAATCCGTAAAGACTCCCAGGCGCCAGCTAAAAAAAAGTAAAGGCCAACTATATTTTTACTGCTTACGCTAAAACTTAAAACCGCCGCGGGTATATATTTTATTTGCCCGGTAGCAACCGAAATATTATTCTGACGGGCTTTTTGCGGTAAAACTAAAAGCACCTGGGCGCCGGAATCTTTTAATGCCTCCACCAGGGCAATTGCCGGAAAGATATGTCCTCCGCTAGAGCCGGTAGCAACTAAAATGCGCATCTTAAGGATACTCTCCGCAACGTGCAATATTAATTAAAATACCCAGGCTCACCATATCAAAGATTAGCGAAGAACCGCCATAGCTAATAAACGGCAACGGTAACCCCTTGGTCGGGAATACTCCGCAAGAAACTCCGATATTAATAATCGCTTTAAGCGAGATCATTAAAATTAACCCCAAAGCAAGAAAATATCCGAACCTGTCCTGGGCATTCTTAATGATCTTAAGCCCCTGCTGAATAAAGACCATAAACAACGCAATTATCCCCAAGGTGCCCAGCAAGCCCAGCTCCTCACCAATAATGGAGAAAATAAAATCCGTATGGGCTGCCGGAAGATAAAAAAGTTTCTGTTGAGAGTGCCCCAACCCCCTTCCGAATACCCCCCCCGAACCGATAGCCACCTGCGATTGAATAATCTGAAAGCCCGTTCCCTTAGGATCAAGCCAGGGGTTTAAAAAAGCTAAAATTCTGGCTCGTCGGTAAGGCACGCTAAAAACTAGTAGATAAAGCACCGGCAGGCTACAAAGTAACAAAGATAAAATATACCTGCCTCTGACTCCGGCTATAAAAAGCATAATTAAAATTACGCTGCCTAAGGCGATCACCGTGCCTAAATCCGGCTGCAAAAGTATTAGCAAAGCCACGGCTGCCAACATACACATCGCCGGCAGAAAACCGGCCACCAGCATCTTGATTTTGTCTTCTTTACGAGCAACAAAATCAGCAATATAAATAATCAGCGCCAAATTAGCAAACTCCGACGGTTGAAAACTGACAAATTTAAATCTAAACCAGCGCCGGGCTCCGGAGACTTCCCGGCCAAATCCGGGAATCAGCACTAAAACCAATAAAGCCAGCGCAATCCAAATCATCCAGTGCGCGTATTTCCTGAAAAAACGGTAATCAATAACCATCGCTAAGAAGGCCAGCAGTACGCCTACGAATAAAAAAGATAAATGCCGCTTTAAAAAATAAAAACTATCTTGATACCTTTCCCAGGCATAAATACTGGAAGAACTATAGATCATTACAATGCCGATACATACCAGCACGATCGATACAGTCAGCAGGTTAATGCGCGTTTTTCTAACCATGATTTTTTTCTGCTTGCTCTAAATCCAAAACGATCCGTTTAAAAGCCCTGCCCCGCTCTTCATAATCCGTAAACATATCATAACTTGAACACATCGGAGACAACAACACCGTATATCCCGGCTTGGCCTGTCGATAGGCTTTAATTACCGCTTCCTTTAGAGTATCCGCCTTATCAATTGAGAAACCTCCTCTTTTAAGATCGGAAGCAATTATATCTTTGGCCTCTCCGATCAAAAAGGCATGTAAAACTTTACCCTTGGCCGCTTCAAGAATTACCTGATAATCAATTCCTTTATGCCGGCCTCCGGCAATCAGCATGATCGGTGAAGTAATATTGCTGATCGCCCAAATAGCCGAATCCGCAGTCGTAGCTTTAGAATCATTGATGAATTTTATCCTGTTTATCTGGGCTACCTCTTCCATCCGGTGCTCAATCCCCTTAAACTCTTGAAAAACTTTTTGCATCTTTTCCGGTTCCACTCCCAGGATTTTGCCCACTGCCATCACCGCGCTTTGATTAGGGTTTAATTGGTCACCTTTAACAAAAAAAACTACTTTGGGCTTAAGCCCAGATGCCCAAGAGTTTAAAGCCGGGTCCCGGGCGTTTAAAACCAAAAAATCATCCTGGCCCTGATTCATAAAAATACGCTTTTTGGCTGCTAAATATTCCTGCAAGCTGTTATAACGGTCCAGGTGGTTAGGGGTGCAGTTCAAAATAACCGCAATTTTAGGTTTAAAATCTTTAATCGTCTCCAGCTGGAAAGAACTCACTTCTAAAACCACCCAATCACTCTCTTGCATCTTGGCAACTTCACCGCAAAAAGGATTACCGATATTGCCGCAGACAAAAACCTTTTTGCCAGCAGCAACCAGAAGGTTACCGATTAAAGTAGTAACTGTGGTTTTTCCGTTGGAGCCGGTTACGGCAATCATCTGCGCTGGGCACAGAATACTAGCAACCTCAATCTCACTAATCAGTAATTTATCAAATTCCCTGGCCCAGTTAGCAGGTAAGGAATCCAGCGGTACACCGGGAGAAATCACCACGACATCCGCCTGCTTAATCCCCTCCCGGCTATGTTTACCTAATTCCACTTTTATTTCAGGCGAACAGAGCTTAGCAACAGCTTGACGGCTTTGCGGGTCGTCCTTAATATCGGTAACACTGACCAAAGCGCCTAATCCGTGCAAAAGATTAGCGCAAGCCACTCCGGAACGTGCCAAACCGATAATCGTAACTTTTTTATTTTTAAAGTATTCGCTGTTGCGCATTGGTGGTTTACCTGATCTTCAAGGTAACCAAGGTAAACAGGGCAAGTAGACCCGCAATAATCCAAAACCTGACAATTACTTTATTCTCAGGCCAGTTCAAAAACTGAAAATGGTGGTGCAAAGGGGCAATCTTAAAAAGACGTTTTTTAGTCAGCTTATAAGAACCTACTTGCAGTATAACGGAAAGTGCCTCTACCACAAATATCCCTCCCACAATTATAAGCAGCATCTCTTTTTTTATTAATAAAGCCACTGTCCCGATTGCCCCGCCCAAAGCCAGTGAACCGACATCTCCCATAAAAATTGTAGCCGGATAACAGTTAAACCATAAAAACCCCAAGCCAGCTCCAATAATGCTGGAGCAAAAAATGGTCAACTCTCCGCCGCCTTTAATATAAGGAATGAGCAAATAACGGCTTAAATTAATATTACCGGAAACATAGCAAAGTATAGTAAAAGCGATCGCCACCATCACCACAATACCGATCGCCAGCCCATCTAAGCCATCCGTAAGATTGACAGCGTTAGAAGTACCGGCAATCACCAAAATTACAAATAAAATATATAAACCATCTAAATTCAGATTTACCTCTTTTAAAAAAGGTATTTCAAGATTAACGCTATACTGGCTATAAATAAGAATCCCTCCCAAGATCAGGCCAAGAATAACCTGGCTGGCAAATTTTACTTTCGGGGGTAATCCTCTAGACTTCTTTTTTATCTGCTTTAAATAATCATCGGCAAAACCCGTCAAACCCAGCCAAATCGTACTGAACAAAACAATCCAAATACATTGGTGCGTGACATCCGCCCAAAGCAGCGTTGAAATTATCACTACACCCAAGATAAGGATCCCGCCCATCGTCGGGGTACTTTCCTTATGGTGGAGTAAATCATCTAGCTTTTGGCTATCCGCTTTATTGATCTTTTCTCCGACTTTTAAGGCTTTTAATTTATTAATTAACAAGGGGCCAAAAATCAGGCTAAGTACAAAGGCAGTTAAAGCCGCCATGGCCGCCCGGAAAGTAATATAGCGAAAGACATTGAAAGCAAAAATGTAATCCCGCAGGGGATAAAACAGATGGTAAAGCATTAAGCTCTTAAAACCTCTTCCATTTTCATTGACCGAGAACCTTTAACCAAGATTAAATCGCTGGCCTTCGGCAATACCTTTTTAAATAATAAATCCCTGGCCTGCAGGGCATTGTCGCAACAAAATATATGCTTAAAACCCTGCTGGCTGGCCTCCTGCGCAGTGATCCGGGATAAGCTGCCTACCGCAATTAACAGGTCGCAAGTATTAGTTATACTCCAAGCAATTTGCCTATGCAATAACTCTTTTTCTTTACCCAGCTCCAGCATATCTCCCATAATCAGAATTTTCCTTCCCTTACAACTGCTGGCGCCTAAAGCTGTCAGGGCCGCATTTAAAGAGAACGGATTGGAGTTATAAGTATCATCAATGAACCTTAAACCCCCAACTTCCACTAAGTTTAGCCTGCCTTTAGGAAATTTAAATACGGCCAATCTTGCCCGTATCTGGGAATAGCTGTATCCTAATATTCGGCCCACGGCAATCGCAGGCAGTGCATTATAAATATTATAACCCCCCAAACTTGATATCCGGAAATTAAACTTCGAGTTAACTCTAAATTCCAGCTTCCCATTTTTTAACTTAATAGCCGAGGCGCGAAAATCACTTTTTTCATCAAGGCCGTAACTAAATATACGCTGTACTCTAGCCTGGGCCTTAATTAAGCCTTTAAATGCCTGGTCATCGGCATTCAGCAATCCAATAGCCGGCCAAGCTAAGCTCTTCAGTAAAGCAGTTTTTTCTTTAGCCACCCCTTTTAAATCTTTCAGAAACTCAAGATGGCTGGGGCCAATATTAGTAATCACGCCGATATTGGGCCTGGCTATTTTAGCCAGATAATCCACCTCCCCAAAATGATTAGTGCCGATCTCCACCACGGCAAAACTGTCTTTTTTGGTTAGCTGAATTAAAGTTTGGGGAAGGCCAATCTGATTGTTTTTGGTTCCCTCATTTTTAAGCACCCGGGCATTAGCCGACAATACCCAAGCAATCATCTCCTTGGTCGTCGTCTTGCCGTTGGAACCGGTAACGGCAATTACCGGCAGATTAAATTTATTTCTCTGAAAACGAGCAAGATCGCCCAAAGCTAACTTGGTATCTTTAACTTTAATCAGCGCCGTAGTCTCCGGGACCGAAACCTGCGGAACATTCTGGACAATCAAGCATTTAGTTTTTAACTTCAGGGCACAAGCAACAAAATCGTGCCCGTCAAAATTATTCCCCCGTAAAGCCAGAAACGCCTCTTGCGGTTTCAGGCTCCTGGAATCAGTACAGATGCCCGTTACCTTATTGGCCAACCTACCTTGAATAAGTAGGCCTTTGGTCGCTCTAACTATTTCATCGATGCTAAACACTTTTGCACAACCTTTCGATCATTAAACTGCACCATTTTATTTTTTAAGATCTGGTAATTTTCATGGCCTTTGCCGGCAATCAGTAAACAATCGCCTTTCTGCAACAAGGACAAACCTTTAGCGATAGCCCGCAGGCGGTCAGGTATTGAACAATAATTATTTTTTTGTATACCTTGCTCAATATCCTTGATAATCCGGCCCGGCTGCTCAGAGCGGGGATTATCGCTGGTAATAATCGCATAATCTGCCAACTCCGTAACCACTTTGCCCATCTGCGGGCGTTTAAGCTTATCCCGCTCTCCGCCACAACCAAAGATGACAATAATCTTTCCGGCTACCAGCGGCCTTAAGGCACTGATCACATTAAAAAGCGCATCCGGAGTATGCGCATAATCGACAAAAATACTAAAATCCCTTGAGCAATTAACTCTCTGCAGGCGCCCAGGAACATTTTTAAATTTCTCAATCGCCGACTTGATATCTCGAATAGGCAATTTTTCACTTATTCCCCAGGCCGCCGCCGCCAAAATATTATAAATATTATAACGGCCCACTAGACTGGTCTTTATTTTGATATTCGTACGCCCGGCAACCAAAGAAAACTCCGTAAAGTGCATACCAAAATTAATCTCTTTAGCCATCACCTGCGATTTATTCTTTATTCCGTAGGTTAAAACTTTAGCTTTAGTTAACTGCCTGATCCGCTGGCTGTATTGATCATCGCTGTTAACAATCGCCCAGCTGGTTGGCGCTAAAGCGAAAAACAGCTTAGCTTTGGCTAAAAAATAGTTTTCTATATTTTTATGATAATCCAAATGATCCTGGGTAAGATTGGTAAAAATAGCGTGGCTAAAATTCACCCCGGCCACCCTCTCCTGGTCTAAAGCATGAGAAGAAACTTCCATCGCGCAATATCTTACTTTTTGCGCATGCATCTTCATCAGCAGATTTTGCAGCTGGCCGGCTTCCGGAGTTGTATTTTTAGCAATCACAGTTTTATTTTTAAAACGGTAATTAATCGTACCGATCACTCCGCAGTGGCGGCCGGATTTTTTAGCCAGCGCCTCGATTAAATACGAAATGGTGGTCTTGCCGTTAGTACCGGTAATCCCGGCAACTTTAATCTTATTTGAAGGAGCTCCGTAAAACTGATGCGTCGCCTGCGCAAAAAAATTGCGGCAATCATTAACCGCCAGAAAGATAGCTTTACCCGGGGCCTTGATCGGCGGTAGCTTTTTATGTACCACGATAATACTCGCACCCCGGTCAATCGCTTCTTTTATAAAGCGGCTGCCATCCTGGGAATTACCCTTGATCGCCACAAACAGAAAGCCTTTCTTTATCTGTCGAGAGTTGCAAGTAATGCCTTTAATTTCTAGATCTACGATTTTCATTGCGCCATCGCCTCCAAGGGTAGCTGGTTTCCTTTTAAGTAACGAATGACGTCGCTAGCGACTTTTTGAAACACCGGAGCGGCGACTACCCCGCCAAAATAATACGGATGCGGCTCATCCACAGTTACCACGATAGTTAATAACGGATCCTCTGCGGGAGCAAAGCCGATAAAAGAAGCAACGAACTTGTTATGAGAATAAGTGCCATTGGGCTCAAGCTTCTGGGCGGTTCCGGTTTTTCCCGCGGCGCTAAAACCCAACACCTTGGCTAATTTCCCCGTCCCCTCCTCAATTACGCCGGTCAGGATTTTTTTAATCCGCATCGCCGTATCTACGGAAATCACTTTGCGGATTAATACCGGTTTGTTTTGTTTTATAATGCGGCCTTGATTATCGCGCACGGAATCAATAATATAGGGTTTCATTAATTGCCCTCCGTTGGCAATTACGGATATCGCACCGGCTAATTGCAGGGTAGTCACGCCTACCTCTTGGCCCATCGGTATGGAGGTAATGGATGTTTTTGACCAAAGGCGCACCGGCCGGATCATTCCCGATATCTCACCGGAAAGATCAATCCCTAACTTGGAGCCAAAACCAAACGCCCTGACGTATTGGTAAAGCGTATCCTGGCCTAAAAGCTGAGCCACTTTAACGGTACCTATATTACTAGACTCCTCAATCACCTGCCTAAAGGTAAGATTGCCATGTGGCTGGTGGTCATGTAAAATACGTCCACCTACCTGGTAGGAGCCATTTTCACAGAAAAATACATCCTCTTCAGTAACTTTTTTTTCTTCCAGCGCAGCCGAAGCCGTAACGATTTTAAATACTGAACCTGGCTCAAATAAATCACAAATCGCCCGGTTACGCATCATATCCTTGCCCACTGCGGAATGATCATTTAAATCATAGGTCGGCCGGTTAGCCATGGCTAAGATCCTACCGGTATGCGGATCCATGACCACGATGCTGGCACCCTTGGCATGAAAATTAATAAAGGCCTTCTCCAGTTCTCTTTCGGCAATATATTGAATAACCTCATCGATAGTTAAAACCAGATCCAGGCCGTCTTGGGGGACCACCATCTTCTCCCAAATATCTAATTTTTTTAGTCGGGCATCGCGTAAAAAAATAGCCCAGCCAGGGACCCCTTTTAAATAATTGTCAAAACCCCTCTCTACCCCCTCCAGTCCGACATTATCCATTCCGCTAAAACCAATGATGTGGCTAGCCAAATAACTATTGGGATAGATCCGCTTAGTTTCCCTGAGAAACCCTAATCCTTTAATATTTAAATTTTTAATTGCTGCGGACTTCTCGGGGGTAAGTTTACGCACCAACCAAATAAACGATTTTTTACGATTCAATCTTTCCTCAAGGTAACTGTGCTCCAGACCAAGTATTGACTGTAATTGATTAATCACTACCTCTTTATTTTTAATCTCTATCGGCACGCCATAAAGAGAATCCATGGACATATTAAAAGCCTGAGCTTTAAGATTACAGTCATAGATTACCCCGCGCCGCGGTTCAAGCTCCACCAGCTGATTATGTTGTTTTTTAGCTATTGCGGTAAGATAATCCGAACGGAAGAACTGAATGAAAAAAAGGCGGCCCACACAAAGCAAAAGAAATATAAAGAAAATTAAAAATACCGCCTCGCATCTTCGGCGATAGTTGCTAATATACACTTTCTTCCTTAGGAATAATAAAAATTAGGGGTTAATGGTCTTTGCTTGAGCTTCCCGTTTCAAACTAAAAATACGCGCTAACAGGCCTTCCGGAGCCGAATTCTGATTTGCCAGCTTTATACCTTCTGCCGAAGTAATAAACTTTACAAAACGGTAATTATCCGGCATTTGAAAATCATTGGTATCGGAAATACGCGCACCAATATTTACTAAGGAAGAATTTTTGTTAATATTATATCTTAATGCGGTATTCTTATCCAGCAGCTCTGTAAAGACAGCTTGCTTCTTCTGCCCCAGATAAGCCAGCCGGAAGATCTCGCTCTGCTGGTATACATAAAGCACCGAGAATGAAGTAATAAAAACCACGGCGGAAAAAAACTTGGTTAACTTCATATAATTTTATATCCTTTCAGCAACCCTGAATTTAGAACTGCGACTAGAAGGATTTACTTCTACTTCGCTGGGAACCGGAATCAGGGGCTTAGCAGTAACAATATCAATTAATCCGTCAGCGGCAAGTGCACGGAATGTATGTTTAATCACACGGTCTTCCAAAGAATGAAAAGAAATAACACATATTCTAGCTTGCTTTCTTAAAATAGCAACGGCTTTCTTAATCGCGCTTTCTAAAATTTCCAGTTCTCGATTTACGGCGATGCGTACAGCTTGGAAAGTACGCGTAGCCGGATGAATGCGGTAGTAACTGCGACGGTAGCGATGGGGGATTGCCCGCATCACTAAATTAGCTAACTGTTTAGTGGTGGCGATCGGTTCATTCCTGCGTTCCTGAACTAAGAGGTGTGCAATCCGGTTATGCCAACGCTCCTGCCCGAAATTCCAAAGCAACTGCGAAATTTCGTTTTCATTGAGGTTATTTACTAAATCGTACGCTGATATATAGCTGCTCTTATCCAAACGCATATCCAGGGGCCCCTCCTCCTGAAAACTAAAACCACGCTGCGGGTCATGCAACTGATAGCTAGAGATGCCTAAATCGAAAACAATACCGTCAATATTCCGAATACCCAGATTAGCCAAAACTTGATCCAGATCCGCAAAATTAGCTTGCACAAATTCGCTGCTATCTTTGAACGGACTGAGCCTCTGTCGGCAAATCGCTAAAGAATTTTCATCGCGGTCTAAGCCAATCAATCTGCCGCCAGGAGTAATTCTTTTTAATATTTCCAACGCATGCCCGCCGGTTCCCACAGTAGCATCCACAATCACCTGCCCAGGCTTTAGCTTTAAAAAATCCAACACTTCCTGCAACATCACCGGCACATGCAACTTTTCGTCTAACATTTAAACATCCATTAATTTCTCGGCAATTTCTTCAAAAGACTGATGGTTGTTGGCGTAAAAATCCTGCCATAAATTTTTCGACCAGATCTCAATACGGCTAGAAACGCCGATGATCATCACATCTTTTTTAATCTCGGCAAAATCTTTTAAATATTGCGGCAGAAGAATCCTGCCCTGTTTGTCAAAACTAACATCCACCGCGCCGCTAAAAAACAGCCGGTTAAAGGTACGCGGCTGCTGCTTAGTAAAAGACATCGTTTTAAATTTATTTTCCTCAGTCCGCCACTGTTCCTCAGAAAACATAAAAAGACATTTATCCAGGCCCCGGGTAACAAAAAACTTTTCCACGAATTGATTTTTAGCTACCTCGCGAAATTTAGCGGGTAAGATTAAACGCCCCTTACGATCAATAGAATGCTCAAACTCACCGTAGAACATTTCTGATTCCTTCCACTTTACTCCACTTTTAACCACTTATGTACAAAGTATAGGTAAAATCACCCCTTTTGTCAAGAGAAAAATTTCCTAAATGCTGGAAACACAATCAATTGTGGATAAAGTGACCGAAATCCCTAGCCATGGTGGTATGCTGCGAAAGAATTATAGAATCTTGCTGCAGGAAAGAATATCTTTTTGGATTTGAGCGGATAAATCTTCTAGGTCAGCAAATTTTTGATCTAAACGAATTAATTTTACAAACTGGATCTCCAGCACCCGGCCATAAATATTTTTATGGAAACCAAAGATATGCACTTCAATGCGCAGGGCTTTATTTTTAAGGCCCAGGGTTGGCCTTTTACCAATATAACAGACACCATTATACCTGTGATTGAAAAATATAATTTGCACCGCGTAAATACCTGCCGGGGGGATAATTTCATGGTGGGCTTTGATATTGGCCGTCGGAAAACCTAATAATCTGCCCAGTCTACTGCCCCTAACCACCGTACCTAAAACACTTACCCGACGACCAAGCAACTTCTGGGCCTGGTTAAGTTTAGAATTTTTAATTAATCTTCTGATAGTGGTACTGCTAATCGTCAATCCGCCGCGGGCAAGCACCTTAAAAATCTTAACTCTGAATTTATGCCTTTCAGACTCTTGGAGTAACAATCGATAGTCACCGGCAGCTTGCCTACCAAAACGAAAATTTTTCCCCACATAAACAAAGCCAGCTTTAATTTTTTTAACCAGTATTTTAGCAATAAAATCTTGCGCGCTTATTTTTGCAAAACTACGGCTAAAATTCACCACCAGGCACACATCTACCCCCAACTCAGCAATTAACCTTAAGCGATGCTCCAATGAATACAAGCTTTCTTTTGCTTGCGGATGCGGGAAAAAAGTTAAAACCAGGCTGGTGCCCTTAATTTTAACTGCCTTTTTAACTACCGCCTGCAAAATATTGCGATGGCCAAGATGCAACCCGTCAAAAACCCCCATCGCCACCACCGGCCGGGGGCCCAAGGCCTTTTCGATTTTTCCAACCCCATAAATAATTTTCATCGTTTTTTAAGCTGCTAAATTCCGCTTGAGTTTAATTTTAAAAACTGGCAAATTTTAGTGATGACTTTGCGGCGCACAACCTTGGGCGCTGCGCAGATTGTGCAGCCGGCAGCCGTCTGATGCCCTCCCCCTCCAAAAAAAGCTGCGATCTTATTTACATCCACCCTGCCCTGGCTTCTTAAATTAACCCGGACAAGCGAGTTTGGCCCTAGGCTATTTTTAAATAAAACCACTACCTCCACTCCTTTAATCGCGCGGCCAAAACTTAAAACGTGATCCGCTAAATCCAGGCCAATTCTTTTGCCTCCATACAACTTTGGGTCAATACTAAAAGCTGCAATTTTACCCCGGCCGAAAAATTTAACCTGGGATAAAAATTTTAGCAGCAATTTTGCCTCCGACGGCGAAATATTTTCATAAGCATAACGGTAAACTTCAGCGACGTTAACTCCAAGTTTCAAAAGTTCCCCGGCCGCCTTAAGCGTAGAACTAGAAGTATTAGAATAACGAAAAGATCCAGTATCGGTCATAATCCCGGTATATAAAACTAAAGCGGTATCCTTGTCCATCGCCAAATGCAGCCGCTTATACAGCTGATAAATCATCTCCGAACAAGAAGAGGCTTGCACATTGACCCAATTTACATCGCCAAAGATTTGATTGCTGATATGATGATCAATATTTAATACCGGCTGATGATCCAGGTTGAGCTTATAGACTCTTCCGGTGCGCTTGAGGTCTGCGCAATCCAAAACCACTAAACAGTCAAATTTAATATATTTAGATTTCTGGCCAAAACGACGGATACGCTGGAAGCCGGGCAGAAAATCATAGCCATAGGGCAGTTGATCATCACTGATAATCGTCGCCCGGCGCCCAAGTTTTTTAATCAGATTATAAAATCCCAGTTGGCTGCCCAAAGCATCCCCCTCCGGGCTGGTATGAGCGGTAATCAAAAAATTATTATACTTTTTTATGCTCTGGCAAATTTCATTTAGGCTCATCTGGCTCCTTTATTTTGTTAAGTACCTCCTGGATCTTAACGCTATACTCGGTAGAATGATCCTCGCAAAACATAAGTTCCGTGGCAAAACGCATGTTAATTCTTTGAGCGACCAGGCTACGGACATAACCTAAAGCGGAATCCAGGGCCATTTTGGTCTTTTTACAAGCATCCTCTTTACCCAAAACGCTATAAAAAATTCTCGCATTTCTTAAGTCCTTGGACAACTCCACCCGGGTGATCGTAACAAAACCTACCCGCGGATCTTTAAGCTCATCATGGATAATCAAACTAACTTCTTTCCTGATCGCCTCTTCCACACGCTCGTGTCTAGACATGATTATGCACTCCGTTTCTATTATGTTGCCTGCACTAATTTTTGGATTAAAGCCAACTCGGTTTGGCGATTCTTGACCTGGCCGTTAAGTTTAGCCGCTAATACTTGAGCAAAGATCCTCTGATACTCCGGGCCCGGCAAAACACCCAAACCGCCTAAATCCTTACCGCAGATGCTAAGACGCATACCATTGTAAATCTGAAGAAAATCTGCCGAATGCTTTTTAAAGTTTTTGTTGGGCGCCGCAGCCCTAAGTAAAATAATCGTTTCATAGCTTAGGGGCTCCAGTAATGAAAAAATCTGCTCTGGCGAGGCCTGTTTTTTGCTTAAAGCCGCTATAATTTTCTTACCTTCCTGGTAATAGCCAATTATCCGCTTTTGATCCCCCTTGGGCGCACCCAGCCGGTAAATAATCGTTTTAATCTGTTCCAAAGTAAGCCCGGCCAAAAGCGCCGCAAAATAAACCAGCCAGACGTCCAGCGGCCTGCGCGCAGGAAAATTTTTAACAAACCAATTAATTTCCCCAGCAATAGATTTAAATAAGCCTGGCGTAGATCTGTCGATTTTCAGTTTAGGGCTGATAAAAGACAATCCCCCTAAATCGCTAAGCTTTTTAATCGGCTTAAAAGGATTTTGCTCTTTAAGCATTAATATCAATTCCTCGCGCATTCTATGGGGATTTACTTTATCCAACAAGCCAGCGCTAATGGCCTCCTTAAGCAAGGCCAGCGTTTTAGGCTCAATCTTAAAATTAAAACGTTGGCTAAAACGAATCGCTCTTAAAATCCGCGTAGGATCATCCTGGAAGCTTAAATTATGGAGAATACGAATTTTACCAGAAACCAGGTCAGCGACAGCGCCGAAAGGATCAATTATTTTCTGTTGCTTATCCGCCGCCAAGCTTAACGCCATGGCGTTGATCGTAAAATCCCTGCGTTTAAGATCCTCTTTTAATGAATCCGGGTGCACTTGCGGAAGCGCTGCAGAATCAGGGTATTTTTCCTGACGCGTAGTAGCAATGTCCACTTTTAACCCCGCGCTTAAAATTAAGGTAGCCGTGCCAAACCACGGGTGAATTTTTAGTTGCGCTTTAAGTTTTCGCCCCAGATGTTGAGCAAAAATAATACCGTTTCCTTCAATCGCAATATCCAGATCCAGGTTTTTTACCTGTAAAATTAAATCACGTAAGCATCCGCCAACCAGATAGGCCGGCATCCGGGTTTCCTGAGAAACTCGCCAAGCCTGACGAATAACCTCTCTTAATTCTTTAGGTAATTTTTTAAAATATTTCCTCATATCCTAAGCCTATCTTTGCGCCGGTAAACTAACTACTCGCTAGGGACGCGGGTGGAACATCTTATGAATAGTTTTAAGCCGCTCTTTATCAATATGCGTATAAATCTGAGTGGTAGAGATATTGGAATGCCCCAACATCTCTTGCACGGAACGCAGATCCGCGCCCCTCTCTAATAAATGCGTAGCAAATGAATGCCTAAGCGTATGCACTTTTATCGATTTCTTAATTTTAGCCTCTTTAGCATACCGCTTAATCAATTTCCAAACTGATTGCCGGGAGAGTTTACCCCCGCAGCGGCTGATAAAAATGAACTCTGAGGCTTTTTGCTTTAAAAAATGTTTCCGGCTAAACTCCAAATAACGATTAATACTGTGAATGGCTTTCTTGCCTAATGGAATAATCCGCTCCTTATTGCCTTTTCCGATGCAACGCAAAAACCCAATATCTAAATTAACGTTATTGGTTTTAAGATTACTCAGTTCCGATACCCGCATTCCGGTGGCATAAAGAGTTTCTATGATCGCTTTATCCCTGGCCCCCTGCTGATCGCGCCAATCGGGCTGGCTGATTAATGCTTCCACTTCATTTAAAGAAAGCGTATCCGGAACTTTCTTCCAAAGCCTGGGAGAATCGATCAAGGTCGTCGGATCGCTTTTTAAAACTCTCTCCCTGGCTAAAAAACGATGAAACATACGGATGGCGGCCAGGCGGCGTGAAATACTCGTAGGAGATATGCCTTGCGCTTTTTGAGCAAGCATAAATTCAACAATATCATCTTTAGCGACTTTAGAAAGTACAATAATCTTGCGTTTTTCAATAAAACCCAAATAAAGATTCAAATCCGCCCGATAGGCAACAATGGTATTTTTAGCCAGCGCCCGCTCAACCGAAAGATAATCTAGGAATGAATCGATAAGTTCTTTCATTATAATCTAAATGTGCTACCGCTCTTTTCCCTTCCGATAGTGGTCGAGGTTCCGTGCCCCGGATAAACTTTGGTTGCCACCGGCAGAACAAATAATCTTTCCCGGATGGCCTCCTCCAGCTGCTGCTGGCTGCCCCCCGATAGATCCCAACGCCCTACCCCCATGCAAAACAAGGTATCGCCGGTAAAAACGATATCGTTTTGAGGTTTTTTCATCAAAAGGCCGATGCCTCCCGGGGTATGCCCGGGTAGATGTAGCACTTCCAATTCCAAACCATCTAGTTTAATAATCTCTTTATCTTGTAAAGTTTTAGTCTCAGAACTAACCTTATAAGCCAAAGAAAAACTAGCGGAAAGATTTTTTCTGGCGTCCAGTAACATCGGTAAATCTTTTTTATGCACATAAACGCAAACACCAAATTCATCATCGCTACCAATATGGTCATAATGCCCATGCGTATTGATCACCATCGCCGGCTTTAACCTGTGCTTATCTAAAACCGCCTTGATCTTGAGCAGATCATCACCCGGATCAATAATCATCGCCTGGCCGCCCGCAGCAGAGGCCAGAATATAGCAATTAACCTGCATCGGCCCGACATTAACTGTTTCTAAAATCATTTTAAATAATTCCTTATCTTAGGATAAATAAAGTTCTTATGGACTTTGGACCTAATGCGCTCAGCCAACCGCAAGGCGCGGCTGTCATTTGCTCCATAAACATCACTTTTGATGGAGGCCAAGAGCTCATTTAAATTGGCAATCTCTAAGTTGAAATTTTTCTGGGCATCGGGCAGTAGCATCATTTTCATATAATCCAGATCCTTTAAAGCCTCTTGGGCGCAATCTACTTTTTTCTTTAAACTGGCCTTTTGGGTTAAGGCGTTAATCAACTCCCCCTGCCAAGAGTCCCAATAAAGATAATACTGGCGGTAAATCTCCTCTTTGGTCAGGTTGGGCCCTTTATATTCCTGTGGAACAAGGACCATTTCCACCGCCGCATCCGACTTCTTAGATTTTCGGGTAAATTTGCGCGCGAAAGATTCACAGCCTAATAAATCTAACAATAGAAAACAAAATAATAAAACCGATAATATTTTCTTTATATTCATTTTATCATCTCCTTAAATTCATCTTCGCTAATAATTTTTACTCCTAGTACCTGGGCTTGATTAAATTTTGAGCCGGCGCCATTACCGGCCACCAGAAAATCAGTCTTACTGCTCACGCTGGAAGCTGGAATACTTCCGAATTGGCGCACCAACGCTTCTGCTTGCGAGCGCGAAAATCCTTCTAGCTGGCCGGTAAAAACTATTATTTTGCCGGTTAATTCATTGATTTTGACCTTAGAAATTTCCTGGCGCATATTTACTTGCGCCATCTTTAGCTGTCGAATTAAGTTTTTAGTTTGGCTTAAAGCAAAATAGTCGACAATTGAGCCGGCCATCACTTCACCAATTTCAGGTATTTTATCTAAATCGCTAAGCTCTGCCTGCATCAGTTTATCCAGGCTGCCAAACTCCATCGCCAACGTATAAGCAGCTTTCTGGCCGACATGGCGGATGCCTAGAGCAAAGATCAAACGCGCCAAAGGCGCTTGTTTACTTTTCTTAATCCCCTCCAGCAGATTATTAGCCTTCTTTTCCTTAAACAACTCCACCTGCAACAAATCAGCGATTTTAAGTTTATAAATATCAGCTAAGCTTTTTAGAAACCCTAACTTTACCAGTTGAATAATTACCGCTTCACCCAAACCTTCAATATCCAAGGCATCCCGGCTGGCAAAATGCAAAAGCGCTCGCTCAAGCTGCGCAGGACAATTAGAGTTAATACAGCGATAAGCCACATCCTGAGCTTTCTCTTTAACAATTTTTCCTTGGCAAGCCGGGCACTTTTGGGGCTTACGATAGGGGCGCTTACCTCTTTGCTCCACCACTTTTACTACTTTAGGGATTACATCTCCTGCGCGCTCAATCAGCACCCGGTCACCCACCCGCAATCCCAGCCTGGCTATCTCATCGAAATTATGTAAAGTGGCATTACTGATGATTACCCCGGAACATTCTACCGGCTCAAGCACGGCCACCGGAGTAATCACCCCGGTACGGCCGACATTAACATTAACTGCTAAAACCTGGGTGGTGGCCTGGCGGGCAGTAAACTTATAGGCTACTGCCCAACGCGGAGCTTTAGCCGTAAAACCTAAATCTTTCTGCTGGCTAAAACTATTTAATTTAACCACTATCCCGTCAATTTCATAGTCAAGCTCATCGCGTTTATCTTGCCATTTTTGGCAATAACCGATTACTTCTTCAATATTAGAACAAAGCGCCGAATAGGGATTTACGCGTACTCCCCAGTGGGTAAGCTTAGTTAAAAAATCCCATTGCGTAGCTATCGGCTCGCTTTGATAAACGCCTAAAGAATGGGCGAAGAAACTAAGGCGCCTTTTAGCGGTCAGGCTGGAGTCCAATAATTTCAGCGAACCGCTGGTGGCATTGCGGGGATTGGCAAATAAAGCTTCTCCTTGCTCTAAGCGTTCCTGATTAACTTTTAAAAAATCATTTTTATCCATATACACTTCACCGCGGATCTCAAACAAATCTTTAGGAGCCTTATCCAAAAGTTCCGGAAGAATCGCCCGGATAGTCCTAATATTGGCAGTCACGTCTTCACCGGTCTGCCCATCTCCGCGGGTGGCCCCCAGGGTTAATTTCCTGCTAACGTAAGTTAAATTTGCGCTAACTCCGTCAATTTTAAGCTCAACCACATACTGGTAATTGCAATTTTGTCCTAATCCTTTGCGCACGCGTTGATCCCAAAGCCTTAACTCATCAATGGAATAAGTGTTATCCAAAGAAAACATCCCAACATTATGTTTGACGGTTTTAAAACCTGCGCTAATGGCGGTGTTTAAACGCTGGGTGGGAGAATCGACAGAGCGATAATCCGGATATTTATCTTCCAGCGATTTTAATTTGCGCAACAAATCATCGTATTCCTTATCTGAAACCAAAGGCTGGCTTAAAACATAATACTGATAATCATGTTTTCGTAATTTTGTTCTTAACTGTTCAATTTCGTTCTTGATTTGGGTGGACATTTTAAACTATTGGCATGACTAAAACTTAATACTAAAATCGCGGAATTCGCCGCTGGCCGGCAGCCATTCTATATTTACATCTTTAATATACTGGGAAAAATGCTGATTAACCTGTTGTAAAAAAATGTTGAGAGTTTCTTCCTCAGCCTCTGCCACCACCTGAACCCTGGCATCTTCTAAGTTCTTAACCCAACCCCGCACTTTTTGATAATTGGCTATATCCGCAAGCGTATAACGAAAACCTATCCCCTGTACCCGGCCCGAATAATAGATGAGCACTTGTTTTTTCAT
>JAZDLL010000024.1:0-4653 GCA_043802105.1 Candidatus Omnitrophota bacterium | reverse complement strand
GACCAGAGCTGCTGAAGTTGTACTGCAGCAAGCGGGTATGACTTTTGAGGATGTGGATTTGATTATTCCGCATCAAGCCAACGCGCGGATTATTCTGGCCGTCGCCAAAAAACTGGGCATCCCGGAAGAGAAGGTTTATCTGAATATTGAAAGATGCGGGAATATGTCCAGTGCTTCTACGGTTACCGCGCTTTGCGAGGCAGTGCAGGAAGGCAAGGTTAAACGGGGGGATATTATTCTCCTGGATGCATTCGGAGCGGGCCTGGTTTGGGGCGCTTGTATTATTGAATGGTAGGCTATCTTTTCGCCGGCCAGGGTAGTCAGTATGTCGGCATGGGAAAAGATTTGTGTGATACTTTCCCGCAGGCCAAAGCGGTCTTTGACCAGGCAGATAAAGTTTTAGGTTTTTCGATCAGTGATCTTTGTTTCAACGGCCCGCTTGAGGAATTGACCAAGACCAATAATTGTCAGCCGGCGGTGGTCACCGTTTCGATTGCTTGTTGGCAGGCGTATCTTAGTAAAAATCCGAAGATTGATGGATATTTGGCCGGTTTAAGCCTAGGGGAGTATTCGGCTTTAGTGGCTGCCGGAGCGCTTAATTTTGAAGATGCGGTTTACCTGGTTCGTCTTCGCGGACAGTTTATGGAAGAAGAGGCGCTGGCGCATCCGGGAAAAATGCTCTCGGTGATCGGCCTGGATTTAGCCAAAGTTAAAGAGATTTGCGCTGAAGTTAAAGCTGAGGTGGCTAATATTAATTGTCCCGGCCAGATCGTTATCTCCGGATCTACCGAATCCATTACCCGGGCGCAGATTTTAGCCAAAGAAAAAGGGGCAAAATTAGCGGTGGTGCTGGAGGTAAGCGGAGCCTTCCATTCTTCTTTTATGCAGGGGGCTTGCTTAAAATTAGCCCGCCAGTTAGAAAAAATAAAGATTAGCGCTCCTAAATTTCCGGTAGTTTGTAATATTACCGGTAAGCCCGTTTCAACGGCGAGTGAGATTAAACAAAATTTAATTCAACAGGTCTCCGCCAGCGTACTTTGGGAAGATTCGATAAAATTTATTCTCTCCAAAGGAATATCCAATTTTATCGAGTTTGGGCCCGGTAAAGTATTAAAAGGATTGATGCGCCGGATTGATAGTAGCGCCCAGGTTATAAATATTGAAAAAAGCGTCGATCTTGCGTAGTAAAATTTAAGGGGGCAAAAATGAGATTAAAGGATAAGGTTGCTTTGATCACGGGTGGGGCCAGGGGGATCGGCCGGGCCATTGCTTTGACTTTTGCCAGGGAGGGGGCGGATATTGTGGTAGCGGATGTTAACCTGGAAATCGCCCAGCAAACCGCTTCACAGATCGAAGGTTTAGGCCGTAAAGCCATGGCTTTAGCCATGGATGTGACCAACTATGAGATGGTCGAAGAAGGTATAAACAAAATTCTTGACAAAATGGGAAAGGTTGATATATTAGTTAACAACGCTGGAATTACCAAGGACAATCTTTTATTAAGAATGTCCCTAGCAGACTGGGATGCAGTAATTAATGTCAATTTAAAAGGGACGTTTAACTGCATCAAAGCGGTAACCCGGCCGATGATTAAACAAAGAAGCGGGCGGATTATCAGTATCGCTTCAATTATCGGATTAATGGGTAATCCCGGCCAGGCAAATTATGCCGCTTCTAAAGCCGGAATCATTGCTCTTACGAAAACAGTGGCTAAAGAATTAGCCAGCCGCAATATTAATGCCAATGCGGTAGCTCCGGGATTTATTCAGACCGAGATGACGGCTAAGCTTCCTGAGGAGATAAAAAAGAAGATGCAGGAGGCAATTCCGCTGGGCACATTAGGTACCCCTGAGGATGTCGCCAATGTCTGTTTATTTTTAGCATCGCAAGAATCAAGCTATATAACCGGGCAAACAATTACGGTTGATGGTGGTATGGTTATGGCCTAAAGCAAAGCACAAGGAATACACCCGGCGCTAAGGCGCCTGGCCCAGATAGGTATTGGGCCAGCGTTCGCCACGTGGCGAAAATTGCGTCGGTGTGCCCTGGTGGGCAAAGGGAAGGATAAAGATGTTTGATAAAATGAAAAAATTGTTTGAGATGCAGAAGAAGATGCAAGAGGTTAAGCGCGTACTGGAGGAAACAAATTTTGATATTCAAAGCTCCGATGGCCTGGTAAAAATTACCATGAACGGCGCCCAGGAGGTTAAGGCGATTACCGTTAAAGATAATTTGACTGAAGCTGAGAAGACACGCCTGGATGGCACATTAAAAGATACTTTTAACCGCTCCATCAAGCGTTCACAGGAGGTCGCCGCCCAGAAAATGCGGGAGGTTACCGGGATCAATATCCCGGGACTGACTTAAAGTTCTAATGAAAAAAGCGTTGAAGAAAATTTTATTAACTTGCGCCATGATTTTGTTGCCTTTGGCGTTATCCTGGGCAGGGAATTGGGAAAAGCAGGGGGATTACTATTTCCTGACCAAAAATAACCGGGATAATTTCAGCTTGGCCGGCGCCGGGCCCAATAAATTTGCCAGCAAATATTTAAAATACGATGGGGTAGCTTTTTTGGTGCAGGGGCAAGAGGGCTGGAAGGATTACGGAAGGCTTAATCTGGAAAACAATAACCTGTTTGCTCTGCCGATTAGAGCCGGAATGAAGGTAACCCGAGTGCATCTGTTGGCCGGAGGCAATTACAGCAATAGCTATGAACACGACGGGTTAATGCGTTTATACGGAGATAAATATTTTTACGCTACTTTATCGGTTATTTTTGTTTATCAGGATGGCAGCTATCGCGAGCAATCCGTGCCGGTTTTTTGGGATTGGTTCCATTTGGGCCCCGGTGAATGGGCTAAGCAAGGAGCCAGGATTAAATCTTTGGGCGAGAATCCGGTGCGCAAAGATTGCAGTATGTTTCATGTTAGCTTTACTAATCCTCGGCCCACGGAGCTGTTAAAGGATATCTTGATTATGGATAGCTGGATTGATGATCGTCCTTTTTCAGATGTTTTTGCGGTGACCTTAAACTCTTTGGATACAATGGAAGCAGAACCGAAAAAGGTAAGATAGATGCGGCACCTGGCCCAGAGTGGAATTGGGCCAGTGTCGCCTCGTGGCGAATTTTGCGCAGGTGCGTCTTAAGGGGTAAAAGGAAAAGTTATGAGGATTTTAGTTATTGGTTCAGGCGGCCGGGAGCATGCTTTAGTTTGGAAGATTGCCCAATCTAAATTGTGCGACAAAGTATTCTGCGCGCCGGGTAACGGGGGAATTGCTCAAATTGTCGAATGTATTGATATTCAGGCTGATGATATTGCTGGGCTGCTGAAATTTGCCAGAAAAGAAAAAATTGATCTAACCGTAGTGGGGCCGGAAAAAGCGCTAGCTTTAGGGATTGTGGATGAATTTACCAAAGCCGGATTAAAAATCTTTGGGCCGAATAAGCATGCTGCCAAGCTAGAAGCGAGTAAGGTTTTTTCCAAAGAGCTGATGGAAAGATACAAAGTGCCGACTGCCAAATTTAAAGTTTTTGATAGCCCGGATAAGGCTAAAGCATATATTGAGTCCACTGGTGTTCCCTGCGTAGTCAAAGCCGATGGATTAGCCGCCGGCAAAGGAGTGGTGGTGGCTAAAAGCGTGGATGAAGCTAAGGTGGCCGTAACCAGAATGATGCAAGATAAAGTTTTTGGCGATGCCGGCAAAAGAATAATTATTGAAGAGTGCCTGGTCGGACAAGAGGCTTCCATTCTGGTAATTACCGATTCTAAAGAAGTGTTGGCCCTGGCCAGCGCTCAGGATCACAAAAGAATATTTGACTATGATCAAGGCGCAAATACGGGCGGCATGGGCGCGTATTCGCCGGCGCCGATTGTGAATACGTTTGTTTTAGAAGAGATAATGGATAAAATAATTTATCCTACCATTGACGGTTTAGCCAGAGAAGGAATTGATTACCGGGGAGTATTGTATGCTGGTATAATGTTGACCGAAGATGGTCCGAGAGCTTTAGAGTTCAATGTGCGTTTTGGCGATCCGGAAACCCAGGCCATCTTGCCCAGGTTAAAATCCGATCTAGTAGAGGTGATGTTGGCGACCAGCGTAGGGCAGCTCTCTAAAATCGGCGCTTTAGATTGGGATGAGCGTGCTTGCGTTTGTGTAGTTTGCGCTGCCGGCGGTTATCCTGGAAATTATGTTCAAGGTGATGAAATCAGTGGTTTAGAGGCAGCCGCGTCACTGGCAGATGTGGTTGTTTTTCATGCCGGTACTAAAAAAAGCGGGGATAAAATTTTAACCGGTGGCGGCCGGGTTTTAGGAGTAACCGGATTAGGCTCCACCATCAAAGAGGCGATTAATAAGACTTATGCCGCGGTAGGAAAAATAAATTTTGAAGGCATGCATTATCGTAAGGATATAGGCCAGAAGGCATTATTATAAAGTAAGGCACCCGCGCTACAAAGCGCGCACCCGCGCAATACAAATTAGCGCGGGGTGCAAGCCCGTACACAAGGAGGCTTCATGAAAAAAATCAGCATTCTTATGGGCAGTCAGTCGGATTTAGAAACAGTAAGCGAAGCGGTGAAGGTATTAAAGGAATTTAAGGTGGATTTTGATTTAAAGGTTTTATCCGCGCACCGGACTCCCCGGGAAGT
>JAZDLL010000057.1:0-4031 GCA_043802105.1 Candidatus Omnitrophota bacterium | reverse complement strand
AGGCGCAGGTTCGGAAATAATTTTGAATTCGCGGATGACTTCTAAGATGTCTGCCATCTGCGCCTGCGCCACATTTACCGGCAGGACTATGGGGTCAAGATAAAGGTCTGCAATAGGAAACTCCTTTTCAGCACAACCGGCGACAATAGCAGCTGCCAATTCTAGGCGCTGGTCCTTGTTTTGCGGGATGCCTTTTGTGCTGATAGTCAGGCCGATGAGTTTGGCATTATATTTCTTAGCCAGGGGCACTAATATATCCAGTTTTTCCGGGTCAGCAGTAGTAGAATTGATAATCACTTTGTTTTTTATTGCCTTTAATCCGGACTCTATCACTGCCGGTTTACTGGAATCCAGAGCCAGGGGCTTATCCGTGACTTCCTGAATAGTTTGAACTAACCACTGAATATCGGAAACCGGATCCTTTGAAACCGGGCCGCAGTTAATATCTAAGGCATCCGCGCCTGCCTCAATCTGCTGCAGAGCACATTTTTGAATGGCGGATTTATCCTTTTCTTTTATCGCCTTACCTATATTTTGATACATACCGTTGATTAATTCGCCAATAATAAACACCCCTACCTCCGCCTTTTCTCTTATCTATATATATTAGCTATATACTGGCTGACTTTCTCTATAGCCCCAGGATGCCGCATCACCAAAATATCAGCTCCTGCCTGAATCAGGGCCGTAGCGGTAATAGCCTCCCAGGTTATACCGCGCTCTGTCTCAGGGCCCCACGCAGGAAATTCACTCATACTCGCCTTTGCCTCTTTTGCCCGCCAGGCTTCCTGACCAACCAGACAAATAAACGGCGAAGCCACGGTTTTATCTCCGGATAAAGCGGCTAGCCGGGCACGCTCCATAATGGAATAGGCGTATTCCAGGCCATACCCTAATGCGCCAATAGTAGGATTAATCACAATGCGTTCCAGCGGTAATCCCATATCAGAAATCAAAATGTTTAATTGTTTGGCAATATTGATATCAATCGGTGACTCCGCAATGATATTATGCCCGTCCGCTAACACAGCGGCAGTCAAAGTCTTATAATTATCCTGTGCTGCACTACCCACCAGGCAACGCTCTCCTTTCGCTGCTTCGCAGCAGACAGGAAAGATTAGATTATCCTTAGTATCGTCGCCGCATCCTAAAATAATCAAAGGTACGTCCACTTTTTTTAAGAGCTGGCCGATGAATTTCGCCTCTTCATCGGGAGTTTTATTCCCGAAATCCGGGTGCGCTCCCTGTAACCGGATACAGAGTAGTTCTGCCTTATAATCTTTTACGCATTTTTCTGCCCAGCTAAAAGGGTCTTTTAAGACTTCGCCGTAAGATTTATTTAACTCTTGCGGCCAGTCAGCCGGCGTAACATCCCAGACTTCAAAAGCAATGACCGGTTTATGGGGCAAAGCGCCTTCTTTGAATAAAAAAGGTAAAGTTGCTTCGCCACCCACTTGGATAACCTTAGCGCGCGTTCCGCCCTCTTGGCGGGTTGCTCCGATATTCACTACGGAAACCGTACCCGACCATTTTTCTAACATTATTTCAGCCATATTTTATCTCCTAATTTACGTAAGGCATTAAGGCTTACCGCATCATCATTAAGATCCATTAATGAACCGCCGTTTAGGCTGGCTTTGCTTATCCGGGGATCTTTAGGTATATCCCCGACATAATCCAAACCTAGCTTTTCTATTCTTTCCTTTTTTATGCTTTCGCGGGCATAATTTATCAGCAGGAGTTTCTTTTTACTCTTTATATCTAATTCTTCGATTAAACCGGAAATCCTCTCTGCTGCTTTTAATCCTACGGGTGTGGCATCCGAAACTATTACCAGGGCATCACAGGAACGCATAGTGCGCCGTGACAAATGCTCAAATCCCGCCTCATTATCAATCACAATAAAATCATAATCTTTAACTAATCTGCCGACAATATTCCTTAAGACATTATTTACGTAACAATAGCATCCCGGGCCTTCAGGCCTGCCCATGGACAAAAGGTCAAAACCTTCTCCTTCGGCGATGGAAGTCTGCAGGCGGTATTCGATAAACCTTTCTTTAGGCATCCCCGGAGGTATCTTTTCGGGGTGCTGTGAAATCTCATCCAGTATCGAACCTACTGTCTCTTTTATCTCTACGCCTAAGGCCTCGGATAAATTATTATTCGGGTCAGCATCTACGGCTAATACGGAACCTGCCTTTTTTTCTTTAAGGAGCCGCACCATAAGCGCCGCCAGAGTAGTCTTGCCTGTGCCCCCCTTACCTGCAACTGCGATCGTATAGCCCATTGTTTAGTAATTAGTAATTTACTTTGTAATATTTATGCTTGGAAATTTAGACAAATCCGTATGCGGGAAAAACAGGGCGGCCATATATTCATCCATATACCCCGGCTCCACGGATAATTCAAAATAAGTTATCTTTCTGGCGATTTCATCTGCCTTCTTCATAGCGTCGTAGGATAAAAGCGCCTGGCGCGCTCCGGCGAGCGAACTATTGCCTACAAACACAAACTTAGACCTCTCTAAATCCGGTAATACTCCTATGCCTACGGCGCTATCTATATCAATAGACGTTCCAAACCCCCCGGCAACAAAAAACTTTTTTATTTTGGAAAAATCCAAATCCATATGCCTGACTAAAGCGGCGGCAGCAGAATAAATCGCGGCCTTTGCGCGCTTAATATTCTCAATGTCTGCTTCAGTAATAATGATATCCGAACTTGCCCCGGATTCTTTCTTAAACACCACTACGAATTCCCGGCCCCCTTCTCCTTCGCGGATACGTTCATGCTTAAGCGATTTTATCTTGCCGTTCTTATCCAGTAAACCCGCCTTAAGCATTTGAGCAATAAGATCTATGTATCCTGAACCGCATATGCCGCGCGGTTTGGCTTCACCGATAGTAGCGTAAGTAACCTTAAAATCTTTGGAAGTAATTTTTACTTTCTGGATTGCGCCGCGGCTAGAACGCATACCGCAGCTTACGCCCGAACCTTCAAAGGCAGGCCCGGCAGAAGCAGAAGCCGAAATGAGAAAATCCCGGTTACCTAAGACTATTTCGCCGTTGGTGCCGATATCAATCAAAATACTTAAATCCTCTATGTTGTCCAAACCGCATGATAAAACCCCCGCCGTAACATCCCCGCCTACATAACTGGAGATCCCCGGCACGCAAGACAAGAGGCCACGGGGATTTATTTTTATCCCTGCCTCCGCAGCGCGGATAGTCGGAACAAAATTAGCCGTAGGTACATAGGGCTCTCTCCTGATATAGGTGGGGTCAACGCGTAATAAAAGATGCACCATAGTAGTGTTACCTGCGCACAAGACACAATTGACGTCATTTAAATCTATATTGTTTTCGCGGATTAATTCCTGAATCATCTGGTTCATCCCGTCAATTACGGCGTGATGCAATTTCTCTAAGCCATCGGGCTCCTGCGCATAAATAATACGGGTGATAATATCGCTGCCGAATGTGGCCTGTTTATTATAAGTGGCTTTTGTGCCGATAACCCTTTTAGTATTTAAGTCTACTAACTGGCCGGAGATAGTCGTGGTACCTATATCAAAACAGAAACCGAAATTATTTTTGGAGGTGTCGCCCGATTCAATCAGAACGATTTCGGCTGTCCCGTTTCTCTTGCCCAAGGTTACAGTAACCTTCCAATCCGCAGAACGCAAAACTTCACCTAAGCGCCTGACATTGCTCAAGCCTGTCTGCATAATCGGGATATCCTGGATACGGCGTATCTGACGGTAGAGCCTTTCTAAATCGCTGATCTTGTCTTCCAAATCCGGGGGCGGTAATTCTAAATAGAGTTTTGTGGCTAATGGCGAGTGCGTAAAAATTTCTTCGCCCAGAATAGATGCTGTTGATTCTATATCTTCGGATTCCGAATAAAGCCCCTTTAGCCTGAGGTCTATCTCCTGCGGACTCAATTTATCTAAATCTAGCCTGGATTCCGCAGGAATCTTTACTTCTAAATCACTTTGTATAGTCGTAAGGCAGGCTAGATAAACCCCC
>JAZDLL010000112.1:0-18502 GCA_043802105.1 Candidatus Omnitrophota bacterium | reverse complement strand
ATATGCTCAAGGCCGCTGACCTTAAGGCTCCAATAAGGATTTAAACCAATCAATAAATCCGACCACCAGAAACACTGACGGTGCGTAAATTTCTTTTTTTTATCGAAAGGAAAAAGCAGGATATTTAAGGTAAAGACGACCCAAAAAAGCAGAATGGTTAATAACCCGCTACCTACCCAAATAAATACAGAAATAATCGCGTTCATGCTCTTATCTGACTATAGCCCAAATCCCGGAGGTTGTCAACTACTCAGTCCTAATCGTGGAGGCCTTAAAATTCATCATCGCCACTTCTCTTTTTCCATATTAATACTCTTAAACCCTACCCCGACGATGCCACTTACTTAGACTTACTCTATCTTGTATAATCTTACTTATATTATTAGGGGCGACTACCGGTAACTGCTCCTTATTTATTCAACCTTCTAATGCTTATCTAGCTAGATGATGTTCAATCCTTATTGATCACTTGAATCATCTGGCAAAGCCGACCATAATCACGCATATTAAAATTCATCACTAAGCGCGGCAAATCAAGAAATTCTTTTTCTTGAATTTCTTTGGGTGTCGCTGGAGACTCCTTAATTTCCCCGCTAAGCAAAATGTCTTTAAATTCCTTATTGATAAACTTCAGCGTCTTCTGGGAAATCTGGCGATTTAATCTTAATACCGCCAAACCCAGAACATACCTTATCGAGTGATATACTTGGTAAAAATCCTCAATGTATTTAACTGCCTGGTCAGGGGTTTTGACAATCGCAAAAAGGCTAAGATCCTCTTTTTTAATAAATCCTTTTTTAACTAACTGGCTCTTTACAAAATGCATCCAACTGGTCCAATAGGTTGAACCTGGCGGCTCCATTAAGACTATCGGCCGGGGCCGGGATTTGCCGGTTTGCACTAAGGTCATCATTTCAAATCCTTCATCCAGTGTGCCAAATCCTCCCGGAAAAAGAGCGGTGGCGTCAGTCTCTTTGACAAAAATTAATTTGCGGGTAAAGAAATATTTAAAGTTGATCAATTTTTCTTTTTCGTCAATGTAAGGGTTAGGCTTCTGTTCAAAAGGCAGGCGGATATTAAGCGCAAAATCTTTGCCGGATCCGGCCCCCTTATTACCGGCCTCCATTACCCCGGGTCCGCCTCCGGTTACAATCATATAGCCTTTTTCGGATAATTTCCGGGAGAGCTCTTCTGCCATTTTATATTCGGCAGAGTTATTTTTGGAACGGGCTGACCCAAAAATAATTACCTTTTTAATAGACCGATATGGAGAGAATACTTTAAAAGAATACCGTAGTTCCTTAAGAGCATTATTTACCAGCTTAAGATCTCCTCGATCAGCCGTATCCTTGCCCAATTTAACACTGGTAGTTAATATTTCGCGTAATAAGTGTTCGCTTTCCAGAGAGGAGGATTTCTTGGCCAACTGGATAATTAAGTTGTCGATGACCTGATCCCCAACTTCATAATCTTTTAAAAATTTTTCCATCATGGTTAAAAACTCCTGGATTTTAATTATTCTATTTAACGCGATAACCCAACTTGCGCAATTCCTGCGTTGCTTGCTTACGAAAATCACCCTGCAGCGCAATCGTATAATCTTTAACCGCTCCGCCTGTACCAAATTGCTGTTTAAATCTCTTTGCTAAATTCAAAAGCCCGGCCTCATTTAAAGCTAAACCCGTAACTAGAGTTACTCCTTTGCCTTTACGGCCTTTAATCTCATAACGCAAGCGCACGACACCATCAGTTTCAGGCACAGACGCTTTCTTCCGATCCTGGCATACACAGCTATTAATCGCTTGGTTACACTCCGGGCAAAGCGCTCCTTGATCAGTAGAGTAAACTAAACGAGAACTTAAATCATTATATTTCATATTAAAGGATCAAAAAACGGCGATTCTTCTTTCTTCACTCTTCCCAACGCTTTATTTTCAAAAGTTTCCATCATTTCAACTGAAACTGTCTGGCCGAATAGTTGAGCTTTTTTCAAATCCTCCCAAGCCCGTTTGTACTCTTTAGCATTATAATAAACATTAGCACGATAGAGATAAGAAAGGCCGTCATCCGGCTTCATCCTAATGGCTCTGTTTAGATCATAAAATGCTTGGTCAAGCCAGCCTTTAAGAGCATAGGTTTTTCCTCTTTCACAATAAGCCGCTACGTCGTCAGGATTTATTTCAATACAGGTGATAAAATCAGAAATTGCCTGATCATAAAGTTTTTCAAAAGAATAGGCTTGCCCGCGAAAAAGATAAAGACCGTAGAGATATAAACCGGAATCTGGAGCCAGCTCAATAGCTTTGCTAAAGTTTTCAATTGCCTTAGCGTACGATCTTGCCTGAAAATGCGATATGGCTCTTCCTTTAAATCTTTCCCATTCGGGGGTTTTGGCATAACAATTGCCAACTAGCAAAAATAATAATACTAATAAAACAATTATCTTTTTCACCCCTGCCCCTCCTTTTCCTTAAACTTTAATAGTTAAAAATATCCTTTAATGTATACTCTTTAGCCGCAACCTTGTTCGGGGCATTAAGCAACCGGTATTGGATTTTTAAATTCATGCGCCGGCCTTTGGCCGCGCGGCTGACCATTTTATGCGTAATCTGCTAACCCCAAACACTTTCTGAAACCATCAAGACAGTGTACCCAAGTTAACCTTAGACAGTGCAACCTTTAACTCCAGATAATTAAACGGTCCAGCAGACTTACCCATATTCTATCTTGACAATACCGGAATTTCAAGTATACTCATAACTTGTCCCGCTGCGAAAGATTTTCGCCGGACAAAGCTTTTAGTACTTAAAAATTTAAGGAGTAATAAAAATGCTTAGAAAATGCTTAATCTGCAAAAAAGGTGCACTTCAAGGAAAAGTATTAGCCAGAAAAGGCCAATATAAGTCTAAAGGCGGTACAGGATCAAAGATCGCCCGCTGGTCTAAGCGTAAATTCTATCCAAATCTACAAAAGGTAAATATCCTCGTTAAAGGCACTTCGCAGAGAGTATTTATCTGCACCAAATGCATTAAAAAAGGCGATTTCAAAAAAGCCATTCCTAGAAAGTCTAAACCGGCTATTTAAAGAATATATCCTTAGCCTCCAGGATCATCGATTCTTCCTGGCGCCAGCTATCTATTTTAGGGGTATAGACCAGGTCAAAAGAATCTGCCTGCAACAAACTCTCTCTTAAACTGCTCATCCCAAAAGCAATTACTTCTAATGTCGCTCCTGCATCCGTTGCCCAGAATTTCAAAGTTCCCCGGTTTAAAAGCTGCGGTTGACCTTTAAGTTTTAGCTTGCGGGTATAAAACAACGGTTCCGGATTAGCCATGCCAAACGGCTCTAGGCATTCTAGCTCCTTAACCAAAGATTCATTCAAATCACCTAAAACCAGCTCGGCATCAATATCCTTGCTCGGAAGCAAATCCTCTAAAGTCAACCGGTCGCTCGCCAGCTTATTAATGCTCCTCCTGAATTCATCGATATTATCTTTAGTAATTAGCAGCCCGGCAGCGTGAGCATGTCCACCGAAACTATCTAAAAGCTCCTTAGAATCCATTAATGCGTCAAAAAGATGAAAATTTTTAATTGAACGCGCCGAGCCCTTGCATAAATCTTCTTTGATCGAGATTACAATTGCCGGCCGGTAAAATCTATCCGCCAGTTTAGAGGCCACAATCCCTAAAACCCCCTGGTGCCAATCTTCTTTGGCAATCACAATAACTTTATCATCTTTAAAATTCATCTGCTGGTTAATCAACTCTTCTGCTTCCTCTAAAATTTTACTTTCAATCTTCTGGCGCTGGCGATTAAACTTCTCCAATTCCTTAGCTAGATCTTGCGCCTCCCCAGCACCCTGGCACATCAAAAGCTTCAAAGACACCTCAGCATAATCCATGCGGCCAGGAGCATTTAATCTGGGAGCAATAATAAAGCTTACATAAGTAGAATTAAATTTTTTATTTTCAATTCCCGCATTTTCAATGATCGCGCGCAACCCTAATCTTTTAGTTTGCGGCAACCTGGCTAGCCCCTCTTTGGCAATAATTCTGTTTTCTCCGTTTAAAGGCACGCTATCGGCAATGGTGCCTAAAGCCACTAAATCCAGCTCATCAATTAATAAAGAACCGGTTATCGCTTGAGCGAATTTATAAGCCACTCCCACTCCGGCCAACTCTCTGTAGGGATAACCTGAATGCTTAACTTTAGGATTAATAATACTGGAAGCTGCCGGCAGACCGGAATCCTGCGGCTCATGATGATCCGTAACAATCACATCAATATTTGCCTGCCGCAGAGCAGCTATTTCTTGATGGTTGACGATACCGCAATCAGCGGTCACCATAAGTTTTACCTGATTTTCCCTGGCAAACTGGACAATCTCCTGATTTAAACCGTAACCTTCATTAACCCGATGCGGAATGTGATGTAAAACTTCCAAACCCATACCCATCAGCGCATTTTTAAGTAAAACCGTGCTGGTTATCCCATCCACATCATAATCGCCAAAAACCAATACTTTTTCTTTGTTCTCTTGAGCCTTTTTAACCAGGCTAATGGCGCAAGAGATATCCGAAAATAAGTGCGGGCTGAACAAATCACTCATTGCGGGTTTGAGAAATTTCTCGGCAGCGGCAATGGTAGTTATTTTACGGTTAATCAGAATCTGAGCCAATACTTTAGAGATGCCTAATTCTTGAGAAAGCTGATTTTGTAAAGAAATATTGGGAGTGGCTAATCTTAGGATTGAGTGCGAAGTCATATATTTAAGGTCTATCCCGCCTCTTACCTTCATATATTAGGCAGGGAGCAGGATGAGTTCGGCCGATAACTTATGTCGCGCTTATGGCGCTCCATAAGTTATGGCCTCACTCACATTTTCTCTGGCTGAGTTATCCCGAGCAGCTCTAACCCACAGGATAAAACAATTTTTACCCCCTTAATTAAAGCCAACCTGGCAGAAGTTAAAGTTTCATCCTGATCTAGGACCCGGTGTAAATCGTAAAATTTATGGAAACTTTCCGAGAGCTCCTGCAAATACACCGTAAGCATATACGGGTCGCAAGTAACCCGGCAGATATTTATGGTCGTATCAAACTCCAGTAATTTTTTAATCAGATTCAACTCTTCTTTCTCCTTAAGCACGCTAAGGTCTAAATCATTTTGGGGCTGCTGCGGGCTGCTACGCAATATACTACAGATCCGCGCATGGGCATACTGCACATAAAATACAGGATTTTCCGCGCTTTGTTTTTTGGCAATCTCCAAATCAAAATCCAAATGGCTGGATGTCCGGCGCATTAAAAAGAAGAATCGGGCGGCATCTGAACCGACTTCATCTAAAACTTCCCGCAAAGTTATATATTGTCCACGCCGCGTGGACATTTGAATCGGCTGTCCGTTACGAAAAATAGTAGCCAGTTGGACAATAATTACATCCAACTCCTCTGGCTTATGTCCAAAGGCCTCAATCGCCGCCTTAATCCGGTTGATATAACCATGGTGATCTGGGCCCCAAAGATTAATCAACCAGCTAAACCCGCGGTTAAATTTATCTTCATGATAGGCAATATCCGGGGCTAAATACGTCTGACTGCCATCGCTTTTAACAATCACCCGGTCTTTATCATCTCCAAAAGAGGTAGATTTAAACCAAAGCGCACCGGCCTGCTCATACAACTGCCCTTTTTCTTTTAGCCGACTAAAGGCTTGCTCAATTTTTCCGCTTTTAGCCAATTGTTTTTGCGAATACCAGCAGTCAAAATTAACCCCAAAATCCATCAACTCCTGTTTAATAATCTTTAAAATATAATCCGCGGCAAAATCACCCAACTGGTCCGCTTTAATCTTTTGGCTATCCGCCATCCTGGCAATATCATAAATATAATCTCCCTGATAATAATTCTGGGGAAATTCTAGATTCTCTCCTTTTAACTCTTTAAGCCGCAAATCCACAGATGCGCCAAGAATATTAATTTGATTACCCTCATCATTAAGATAATATTCCCGCTTAACATCAAAACCGATAAAAGATAAAACATTAGCCAGACAATCACCCACGACAGCCTGGCGCGCATGGGCCACGGATAAAGCACCGGTAGGATTAGCACTCACAAATTCGATTAAAACTTTTCTGCTTAAGCCCACATTGCTTCTTAATGCCTCTTTACCCCGGGTAATAATTATTTTAAGCTTTTCGTAAAAATAATCTGCTTTAAGATAAAAATTTATAAAACCTACTCCTTCAACTTTTACCCGGGTAACTAGTTTGGCCAATTCAGATTTAGATATCTGCTGCTCTAGGCAAACTTTGAGCTCTGCGGCAATCACCTGGGGCGGCCGTTTATGCAATTTGCTTAATTTTAAAGCGATATTCGTGCTAAAATCGCCAAAGCGATTATCGGTAGGAAGAGTAAGAGAGATCTTTTCTGAACAACTGGCAAGCCAACCCAGCTGTTTTAAACAACCCGTAACTAAGTCGATTAGCTCTGCTTGAATATCTTTAGGCATTTTTAATTAAAATTATGGCTGGTCCACCCGCGCAGGTGGCATTGGCGTAAATTTCGCCGCGTGACGAACACTGGCCCAATTTACGCTACCTAGCGTACACCGACGCAATACCTATTGGCGTCGGGTGCCTATTAGCGCCGGGTGCACAACTAAGCGCCAGGTAACAAATAAGGCAAGTTTAAGACTTAGGCTTAACGATGCGTACTCTTTTGGCGTCAGACCAAAGCCCCTCTAAAGAATAAAACTCTCTCACCGGTTTATAGAACGCATGCGCGATTACGGAAGCGTAATCTAGGGCTATCCAGCCCGATTCATCGTTCGGAGAAACCTTAGAGAGAGATTTTATTTTTTTAATTTCTAGATCATCCTGGATTGCCTGAGCAATCGCAGTCGCCTGCCTTAAAGAATTGCCGCTGGCAATCACAAAATAATCGCAAAACCCAGCTACCTTGGAGACATCCAGAATAATAACCTGTTGGGCTTTCTTAGATTTGGCAACCCAAGCAATACGTTGGGCTAAAGTTTTTGAATTTATTTTTTTGCTCCTATCCTTTTTAAACCGTTATTTAGCTTTACCTAAAATTTTATACATTCCGGTGCCGCATTCGGGACATTTACCTTTCATGGCTGCCCGGCCGTTTTTCATGGTCACCTTCTGTTCATCCTTCATCGATTTCTTTCCCTTACATTTTACGCAATATCCTATTTCTGCCATTTGTTTCCTCCTTTTTATGCTACATACATGTTCCCATTGTCCTTAATTTTATCATAGGAAAATTTTGGTGTCAAATAATTAATGCGACCACAACTTATGGAGCGTCAACGAACATAAGTTGTGGGCCGAATTTGAGCACCTTGATTCTAAATCTAGCGAAATCCTTACGAGTAAATGAGTAAGGATAATCCTTGTTGCCGCAGGCAATGAGGATCTTTCCCTACGCCTTAATATGATTTCCTTTCATCGAATGCTTTTCTTCTATTTCCCCGACAATCTCTTCCAGCAAATCCTCTAAAGTGACTAAACCTAGGGCCATTTTATTCTTATCCACAATAATGGCAATCTGCATCTTCTCAGCTTGAAATTTCCTAAGCAGCTCGCTCACCAGCATGGAACCTGAAACAAAACAAGCCCCGTGGAGCAGGTCTTGCAATAAAAATAGGCCCTTTTCGCGCAAAATATACAAAAGATCGCGAGCATAAACAATACCCACAATATTATCCTTGTTGCCGCTATATACCGGAAGCCGGGCATGCCCCTCTTCCACAAAAATATTTAGTAAATCGTCGGAATTAGTATTAATATTTACCGCAATAATTTTATCCTTAGGAACCATAACATCGGTCAGCTTAGTATCTCCGAATTGGAAAATACGGCCAAGCATCTTACGTTCCTCTTCACTTAAAACTCCTTCCTCCTGGCCTATTTCAATCATGGTTTTTAATTCTTCTACCGTAATCAGCGGCGATCTTTTAGTAGGACCCACCTTGAATATTTTTAAAATAAAGTTACTAATCCCGATAAAAAATGCGATAACGGGCTTTAGAATTTTAAGCAATACTTCCATCAACGGCGCAGTAAACAAAGAAACCTTTTCGGCATGTTTGGCTGCCAGTATTTTAGGAGTCACTTCACAGAAAATGAGCAGAAATAAAGTAGTCGCAAAAGTAGAAACCACCACCCCCCAACGATACCCGTAAATCTGGACAAATATCCCGGTGACAATCGAGGAAACGGCGATATTCACCAGATTATTACCGATCAGGATAGCCGCAATCACCTTGTCTAATTTAGCCACTAGCCGCGCAACACTCTGGGCGCGCTTAACTCCCTGCTGCAGCATATGGCGCAGCCGAATTTTACTTAATCCGATAATCGCCGTTTCCGATGCCGAAAAAAAGAAAGAAAGCACCGCCAAAATTAATAAAATTAAAAAGATAGCCATAATTACCCTAAATTTAATTTACTGTAAATTTGTTTCTCGCTTTTTTTCAGCGGGCCGATAAGAGCAAGATTAAGAGTTTCATTCCTGAATATTTGTCCGGCCACCGCCCCCACATCAGGCGGTTGGACTCTGTTTACCTCTTTAATGATCTGCTCTAAAGAATACACTTTATCCAAACAGGCAACGCTCTCTCCCATCCACAACATATACTCCATCGTATCCTCTAACGCCAAACTCAACTGTCCCAGATAAAACTCCTTAGCCCGCTTAAATTCATCTTTAGTTACCGGTGATTTTTTAATCTTACCCAACTCCTGGAAGATTAACTTTAAACAATCGCCAACTTTACGGTTATCTATCCCGGCGTGCACTAAAAATACTCCAGTATCATGAAAACGCTTCAAGCCTGTACCGATCTCATAAGCCAATCCTCTTTTCTCCCGAACTTCATTAAAAAGCCGGCTGGACATATTTGCGCCTAAAATTATATGTAAAATTGCCTGGGCATGCCTTAAAGGATGGTCGCGTTTTAAAGCATGAAAACCTAACGCCATATGGGTCTGCTCAGTAGCTTTATGAAAAATCTTTAATTGCGGATGGTTTTGACGCTCTTGGGCTTTAAGAAAAGTGTTTAATTTAGCGCCTTTAAGCGGTGAAAAAATCGCCGAAACTTTTTTTACCAACAAATCATAATCCAACAAACCTGCCGCGCTGATTACAATATTAGCCGCAGAATAATGGCTGCCCTGAAAAGATTTTAATGCCTGGCGACTAATATTATTTACGGTTTCCACCGTCCCAATTACCGGTGAGCCCAAAGCTTGGGCGGGCCAAAGCAGCTGGTCCAATAATTCATAAACATAGCTTTGCGGAAGGTCCTGGTACATTTTTAATTCTTCCAGAACCACCGTCTTCTCTTTTTCAATATCCGCCGGAGCCAAACGCGGGTTAACTACCATGTCGGCCAGGATATCTAAAATGCTTGGCAAATAACGGTGAGGAATCTTAACCAAATAACAGGTATGCTCCTCCGAGGTAAAACCATTTAACGCCCCGCCCACTCCTTCAATTGATTCCTTAATCGCCCGGCAAGAATATTTTTTGCTGCCTTTAAAAAGCAGGTGCTCCAGAAAATGTGAAATACCTTTTTGCTCAGGCACTTCATAGCGGCTGCCGATATTGATCCAAATCCCTAAAGACACGGATTGCACGCTACTGGAATGCTTAGTGATTATTCTTAAGCCATTATTTAACTTTTGCCTCCTATACATTTAACCTTCCTACAAAGTTGCCGACCCTTTGCACTAAATTACGGTTGCCGATATTTTCTTTAATTTTAGCGACAATTGCGCTGCCAATAATTACTCCATCCGCCATCTTACGCAGCTGCCTAACCTGGCTAGGGTAAGAAATACCAAATCCGACACAAACCGGCTTAGCGGTTAATTTTCTAAGGGCGGCCAGTTTGGTTTTTAAATCTGCGCTTGGCCCCTGGCGGCTGCCGGTTACTCCGGTCAGAGAAACATAGTAAATAAACCCGCGAGCAACTTTTAAGATGGCCTTAATCCGCGCCGCACAGCTAGTCGGGCTAATAAAACAAATATTGGCTAAGCCTTTTTGGTGAGCGTAACGGCTAAACTCTCGGGCTTCTTCATAAGGCAGGTCCGGAATAATTACTCCGTCTACCCCGCAAATTTTCGCTTGCTCCACAAAAGTTTTATCGCCAAAACAAAAAACCGGGTTGTAATAAGTCATCAGGCAAATCGGTATGCTGGTATGCTTGCGCAACTGCTTTACTAAGCCTAGAATCTTCACCAGGTTGGTTTTTTGCTTAAGCGCATACCCGCAAGCCTCCTGAATGATCGGCCCATCAGCCAAGGGATCAGAAAAAGGCACGCCCAGCTCAATTATATCTACCCCCTTATTTTCCAGCTCCCTGACCAATTTGCCGGTCGTCGATAAGTCCGGATAACCGGCGGTGATAAAAGCAATAAAAGCTTGTTTACCCTGTTTTTTTAATTGAATAAATTTTTTATCAATACGATTCATACAAATCCTTGTCTCCTCTTCCGGAGAGGCAAACAATAACTAAAGCGTCCCGCTTAATCGATTTTTTGGCTTTTTTTAAATAGGCGATCGCATGGGCAGATTCCAACGCCGGAATAATTCCTTCCACCAAAGATAATAATTTAAATCCTTCCCGGGCTTCTTGATCGGTAATCGAGACATAATTGGCCCGCCCTATTTGCTGATAGTAAGCGTGCTCCGGGCCCACTCCCGGATAATCTAAACCGGCAGCGATGGAGTGCGCATTTTTAATTTGGCCAAATTTATCCTCCAAAACTTTGGACTTGGAACCATGCAAAACTCCGATTGAGCCGGCCCCCAAGCTTGCGGAATGCTTCCCCGAAGCCAATCCCAAACCGGCAGCTTCCACTCCAATCATTTTTACGCCGGTATCCTTAAAAAAAGGATGAAATAAACCAATAGCATTGCTGCCGCCGCCAACACAAGCCACTAAATAATCCGGCAGGCGTTTTTCTTTCTTTAATATCTGGGCTCTGGCCTCTTTTCCAATCACAGATTGAAAATTACGCACCATTTCAGGATAGGGATGCGGCCCGGCCACCGTACCAATGACATAATGCGTATTGCGCACATTCGTTACCCAATCCCGCAAGGCTTGGGTCATCGCATCTTTTAAAGTTTGAGTTCCGCTTTTAACGCTGATCACCTTGGCCCCGAGTAATTTCATCCGCATTACATTTAAAGCTTGCCGGTGAATGTCTTGTTCCCCCATATAAACATCGCACTGCAGCCCAAATAAAGCCGCCACCGTAGCCGTAGCCACTCCATGCTGGCCTGCTCCGGTTTCAGCAATTAACCTTTTTTTTCCCATCCTGACAGCTAAAAGCACCTGCCCCAGAGTATTATTAATTTTATGCGCACCGGTATGCAGAAGATCCTCTCTTTTTAAATAAACCTTGCGGATACCTAAATACCGGCTTAAGTTTTTTGCCTCATAAAGTGCGGTTGGCCGTCCGGCATACTCCGCCAGATAATAAGCCAGCTGATGGGCAAATTTTTTATCCTGTTTAGCCCGGGCGTATTCTTTGGTTAATTCATCCAAAGCATAAATCAAGGTTTCCGGGACAAACCTCCCCCCAAAGCCGCCAAAGTGCCCAACCTTACCGGAAAGTTTACCTGGCATTGTTTTCTGATGGAGGAGGATAAATTTTTTCATAATCTTTTAGTGAATCGTTTTTCAAAAAATCTTGTAAAATCTGATACCCCTGCCCAAGGCTGCCGAACATCCCCTGTACATTCCCCAGAGGATTAAGGGGCAGACTAAAACGCGTCAGATTAGCCTTAAAAGCCATAATTTTATACATCGCCGCATCCAGCACAAAAGAAGACAGGTAGACAAAGATACAACCGATCAAAACCAACCCGGCCAACCAGCTCAGGCAACCAAACAAACATTTTATCCCCTTGCTCTTCTTTTTTAAAAACTCGCCGCAATACCTGCATTTTATGGCACCGTCCTGAATTTCTTCTAGGCAAAAAGGGCATTTTTTCATAATATTTTTTATTTTAAATAGATCTTACTGCCTGAATAAACCTCTGAATCTTTTGATGATCCTTTTTACCCGGTTTTAATTCTAGAGAGCTTGATACATCTACCCAGTCAGGTTTTAATAATTTAACCGCCTGGCGGACATTGCCGGCAGTTAACCCACCGGATACAAATACAACAGGCTTCATTCTATCTGCAAGTGCGAGCATTTTCCAGTTAAATTTCTTTCCTGTGCCGCCAAATTTAGTGTGAGAAAAACTATCAAATAAATAAGCAAAAGTTCTATATTTGGATACGCCCGCCAGGCCCTGCGGGTCCGGGGCACTTATCCTAAAAGCCTTGATAATTTTATATCCTTTAAACTTCTGACAGTAGGCAACGGACTCTTGCCCATGAAACTGTAACATATCCAGGCGGCAAACCCGAGCGATTTTTTTTACCGTAGAAATATTTTCATTGACAAAAACTCCCACCCGCAATATTTTTTTAGGCAAAAGGCGCGCTATATTTTGGGCTTTTCTAAAAGAGATCTTCCGCGGGCTTTTTTTATAAAAAACAAACCCTAAAGCATCGGCGCCGGCAAAAAAGCTAGCCAAAGCGTCCTCTAAACTAGTAATCCCGCAAATCTTTACTTTTACCAACCCATTACCTCTTGGACCTTACTTTTAATATCCCCAACTTCCATAAAAGCGGTGCCGATTAATACTGCGCTAGCGCCAAGAATCTTTAAAAATAAAACATCCTGAGAACTTTTTATTCCGCTTTCCACCACCACCACTTTATCTCTGGGAATTAAAGTAAATAATTTTTCCGTGGTCTTAAAATCAACCTCCAGCGTGCGTAAAGACCGGTTATTGATCCCGATTATCGAAACCTTCAAGTTCAGGACTTTTTTAAGCTCCTTTTCATCATGCACCTCGACCAGATAATCCATTCCTAAGGAGTCAGCGATCTGCATTAGCTCTGTCAGCTTGTCCTTAGTCAATAGATCCGCAATCAACAAAATCGCATCCGCTCCGAAATAACGTGACTCATAAACCTGATAGCTCTCTAAAATAAAATCTTTTCTTAAAACCGGAACACTAACTATGTTTTTTACGAGGTTTAAATAAGCCAAGTTGCCGCTAAAGAAATCCTCTTCTGTTAACACGGAAACCGCCTGCACCCCTGCCTCTTGATAAAGCCTGGCAATTTCTTCTAAATTAAAATTCTGACGGATAACTCCGCCTGAAGGTGAGGCCTGCTTAATTTCAGCAATCAGACAGATCTGCTTAGGTTTACAAATAGCCTCCTTAAACGGCCGGGTCGCCGGCAATCCCGCCAGTTTAGCCATTAAATCTTCCTGGCTAAGCGCCTGCTTAGCCAAAAGTATTCTTTCTTTCTTTTTTGCCACAATTTGTTTTAAAATATCGATTTTAGCCATATTACTGTGAATACTCTTTTAATAGTTGGAGTTTTTTAAAAGCTGATCCGGAATCAATGGAGGTTTGCGCCAGCTTTATTCCTTTAGCAATGGTATCGGTTTTATCCGCCGCATAAATAGCGCAACCGGCATTCAGCAAAACAATATCCCGCCCAGGGCTTCTCTCTCCTGCCAGGATATCCTGGGCAATCTTTAGATTATCATCGATTGATCCGCCTAATAAATCGTTTAAACTTGCCCTTTTAAAACCAAAATCCTCCGGAACAATTTCGTAATCTTTAATTACCCGGTCGCTAACTTCAGTAACAAAAGTTTTATCTGTAGTAGTAACCTCATCCAGGCCATCTGCGCCATGCACCACTAAAATATGGCTGGATCCTAAGTTATGCAAAACTTCCGCCAGCGGACGAACCCAGGCTTTAGAATATACACCGATTAACTGATTAGTGGAGCGCGCCGGGTTAATCAACGGTCCTAAAATATTAAATATAGTTTTTTGGGCAATTTGTTTTCTGGCCGGGGCAACATAGCGCATAGCCAAATGTAAGTTTGGCGCAAACAAAAAAGCAATACCAATCTCCTGAAGGCATTTTTTGATTTTCTCCGGATCCATGCTAATTTTAACGCCCAAAGCCTCTAAGATATCCGCACTCCCGCACTTACTGGATACGCAGCGATTGCCGTGTTTGGCCACCGTCACTCCGGCGCCGCTGGCCACCAGCGCGGTAATCGTGGAAATATTGAAAGTGCCTTTTTGATCTCCTCCGGTTCCGCAGGTATCCAGAATGTGAGGCTTATCTACGATAATCGGCTCGACATATTTAAGCATCACCTTTACCGCTGCAGTTAATTCTGCGACTGTCTCGCCTTTAGCATTTAAGGAAGTTAAGAAAGCGACGATATCCGCGGTCGCCACCGCGCCGTTTAAGATCTCTTGCATTACCTGCTGCATCTGCAACGCCGTGAGATCTTTTTTCTTCAGTAATTGTTTAGTTAAATCCTTGATCATTAGAGCTTAATGAAATTATTCAATATGGCTTTGCCGCTTTTAGTCAATATTGATTCCGGATGAAACTGCACCCCCCAAAGAGGATGGGCTTTATGTTTTAACCCCATGATTTCTTCTTCCCGGGTCCAAGCAGTTATCTGTAGGCAACCGGGCAGGCTATTTTTTTCCACTAATAAAGAATGATACCGGGTAGCCAAAAACGGATTAGGAATATTTTTAAAAATATCTTTTTTATTGTGATAAATTTCGGAGGTTTTACCATGCATCAGCCTTTTAGCTTGTACGATTTTGGCGCCAAAACAATAACCGATGGCCTGGTGCCCCAGACAAACTCCCAGAATAGGGATACTGCCGCAAAACTCCCTGATCAGGGCACAGGAAATGCCGGCATTCTCCGGCCGGCCCGGCCCCGGAGAGATAACAATTCTTTGCGGACTAAGCTTCTTAATATCCTTAATGGTGAGGGCGTCATTACGATAAACCCTAACCGCCTGGCCTAACTCACCCAAATACTGCACCAGGTTATAAGTAAAGGAATCATAGTTATCGATCATTAAAATCATTCTTTTTCTCTCCAAACTTTAGCGCCTAAATTAATTAACTTTTTTTCAATAAATTCATACCCGCGCTCCAAATGATAAATTCTTGAAATAGTGGTCTTGCCGCGCGCGGCTAACCCGGCTAAGACTAACCCGGCAGAAGCGCGCAGGTCAGAGGCCATCACCGGAGCACCGGATAAGCTTTTTATCCCCTCCACAATCGCATGCGGACCTTCTCTTTGAATATGCGCACCCATACGATTAAGCTCGGCAACATGCATAAACCTGTCCGGATAGATTTTCTCGGTAATTACGCTAATCCCGCCGGTAACCGACATCAAGCTCATCATCTGCGCCTGCATATCCGTGGGAAATCCGGGATAGGGAAGCGTAGTAATATTTACCGACTTTAATTTCTGATTGCCTTTAACCCGCAGAGATCCGTCCAGGCGTTCAAGATGCGCGCCGGCTTCATCTAATTTATCAACTAAGGCCCCCAAGTGTTCATAGCGGACATTTTTAATCAAGAGATCTCCTGCGGTAATCAAAGCCGCTATAATTAAAGTTCCGGCCTCAATCCGGTCAGGAATAATGGTATGCACTGCGCCATGCAAATGTTTTACCCCTTCAATTTCAATCACCGGAGTACCCTGGCCCTTAATTTTGGCGCCCATCTTAATTAAAAATTCCGCCAAATCTACCACCTCCGGCTCGCAAGCTGCCGATTCAATAATGGTTTTACCGCTAGCTAATACCGCAGCCATCATTACATTATCCGTAGCTAAAACCGATGAGCCATAAACTCCGCCCAGATAGATGTAAGCGCCGCGTAATTTATTGGTCTTGGCAATCACATAGCCTGAATCAATACTAATATTGGCGCCCAAAGCCCGGATGCCTTTAAGGTGCAGGTCTACCGGCCGCACGCCAATTACACAACCCCCGGGGAGAGAAACTTTAGCTTTTTTTAATTTACCCAGCAGCGGGCCTAAAACGCAAAATGATGCCCGCATGGTAGAAACTAATTTATATTCGGCGATATAATTTGCTGTTTTACCGGCAGTCACGTTAACTTTGCCTTTAGCAAACTCGGCAAGCTTACCCAAAGCGCGTAAAATCTTAAGCATGCTGTTGGTATCGCGCAGATTTGGTACGCCTTTAATTATGCAGGGTTCATCCGTAAGCAAGGTCGCCGCCAGAATCGGCAATACGGCATTTTTTGCCCCGGAGACCGTCACCTCACCTTTTAATTTTGCTCCACCTTCAATAATCAGTTTATCCATGGGTAGCCGTCCTTTGTTTGGTGATCACTACACGTTTAATGTTATTATAATCTTTAATGATATCCGGCGCATTAAAATTATGCTCAGCAAGCATCGCGCAAATCCGTTGGGCTTGGCCCGGGCCGATTTCAAAAGCTAATAAACCGTCGGCGTTTAAATAACCGGCTGCCTGGCGGATTATGCGGCGGTAGAAATCCAAACCATCAACACCCGCCTCTAAAGCTAGGGCCGGCTCAAAAGATATCTCCCTGGCCAAACCGCAAAACTGTGGCCAGGATATATACGGTGGATTACTGATAATTAAATCAAATTTTATTCGTTCATTTTCCAGCGCCTTAAAAATATCTGAGCGCAAAAATTTAATTTTCACTTTATGCAAATTGGCATTTTCTTTAGCTAATTGCAGGGCTAAAGCAGATATATCAGTCGCCCAAATAACTGCCGGCGGTAACAACTTAGCGATGGCCACGGCAATACAACCCGAACCCGTACCCAGGTCAAGAATCTTCTGGGGGACAGTTTTACCCCTTAGTTTTAATTTCTCCAGAGCAGCGCTAATCAAAATCTCTGTTTCCGGGCGAGGAATTAACGCCCGCTGATCAACCTTAAACTCCAGGCCCATAAACTCAGTAGTACCTAAAATATACTGCAGCGGTTCACCGGCAATCCTGCGTTTTAATATTCGGTAAATTTGAGCGGATTTATTTCTAGCTAAACCAGTGTCCTTATTCAGGTATAAAGACAACCGGTCGCAATTTAGAACATGGCTATGCACTAATTCAGCTTCTGTCATTTTTTTTCTCTTGTTCTGCTTTTAATAAAGCTTCGAAAAGCTCATCCATCTGCCCTTCCAAAATCCCCTCTAATTGATGGGAAGTAAAATTAATCCTGTGATCGGTAACCCGGCGGTCCGGATAATTATAAGTACGGATCTTTTCACTGCGGTCTCCGGTGCCAATCTGGGTTTTTCGAGCACTGGATAATCTTTTAGCCTCGGTTTCGATCTTCACCTCTAAAATCCGGGCGCGTAAAACTCTCATCGCCTTAGCCCGGTTTTTGATCTGCGAACGCTCATCCTGACAGGCAACTACCGTGCCGGTAGGAAGATGGGTAATCCTTACGGCAGAATCAGTCTTTTGCATATGCTGGCCACCCGGGCCGCTGGACCGATAGGTATCTATTCTTAAATCTTTTGGCTCAATAATTAAATCCACCTCTTCCGGCTCCACCAACACGGCCACCGTAGCGGTCGAGGTATGAATCCGGCCTTGCGACTCAGTAGTCGGCACCCGCTGCACGCGATGCACGCCGCTTTCAAACTTCAGGCAACGAAAAGAATCTTTGCCCTTGACGCTAAAAACTATCTCTTTAATTCCGCCAGCGATATTGACGCTGGAGTAGATCGGCTCAATCTCCCAGCCTTTACTATCAGCATACTTAGAATACATCCGATAAAGCACGGCTGCAAAAAGCCCCGCCTCATCACCACCGGTGCCCTGCCGGATTTCCACAATGCAATCACGCCCGGCATCCTTATCTTTTCCGGCCAGTATTTTATCCAGCTTCTTCTCAAGAGCAGCCCTCTTCTGGCCTAAAACCTCTTGTTCGGCATGCGCTAAATCCCGGAATTCCTGGTCATGCTTACCCGACAGCACCCCAGCAAGCTCAGTAATCTCTTTGAGTAAATTTTTATATTCCCGGTATAAAAAAACCACCGGCTTAATATCCGAAAGCTCTTTGGCTAATTTATTATATAGCCCCCGGTCTCCAATCTGCTGATGGCTTCCCAGAAGCTGCTCTAACTCCTGATAACGGGCAACTGATTTTTCTAATTGTTCATACATTAAAATGAGCGGACAACTTACGGAAGCGATAGCGACGTAAGTTGTAGCTCCGACGCATGTCGGAGCGTCCGCGAATTAATACTGTGTCTGCGAGAAAATTCTAGATAATTTTCGAGCGATTAGACACAGTAACTAATGAGTCCGCACTCAATCATTGGCGGATTTATTTATTCTTAGCATACTTCTTCACAAACTTATCCACCCGGCCGGCAGAATCCACCAACTTTTGTTTTCCGGTAAAAAACGGATGGCATTTTGAACAAATCTCAACCCGGAGGCTGGGCTTGGTCGAACGGGTATGTACCGTCTCACCGCAAGCGCAAACAATGGTACTCTCTTTGTAATTAGGATGTATTTTATCTTTCATCTTA
>JAZDLL010000054.1:0-16727 GCA_043802105.1 Candidatus Omnitrophota bacterium | reverse complement strand
CGATAGATCTACATCCGTCCAACCGGTAAAACGATTCTCTTTATTCCAGGTGCTTTCTCCGTGCCTTAATAAAACTAGTTTTTTCATTAAAACCCCCGCTTAACTTTTTGTTTTAAGATTATTACCGGTTGTTTTATTTTGTGTGAAAATTCCTTCTAATTATTATCAAGGTTAACGCGTAGCTAAGTGCGCCTAAAACTAAACCGATAATCAAATACCCCACCACCACCGGCAAAAGAAGTTCTAAGAAAGAAAATTTAAATAATTTAGCCCAACCAAAATTTTTAAATAATTCCTGAGTCTGCTGGTGTACCGCCTGCCAATCCAACTTGAGTATAACAGAACCCACTTTTATTGCCAAGATAAAAGTTACTAATGAAAGCCAGGTATTCGTAAGTAAGCTACCCAACAATGCTGCAGCGCGATTAGCCCTGAAAATAAAAGCCAAAAACAGCGCCGCCGCCGGGCCGGTTCCGGGCAATAAACCCATAAATACCCCTAACCCCGCCCCTAAAGCAATCTTTTGCGCAGAATCATTGATTTTAAAGAGCTTGGAAAAAATCAATTTAACAATTTTGGCCAACACCGATTCTTTGGGCATATTTATTTAGGCTTAATGTTTACACCAGCAAATCTTTCTTCACCGTATGACTCTTGGATCCAGCCATTGAGTAAATGGTACCGCTCTAAAATTTCTTGGGCTTGCTGATATTCTTCTTTTTTCAGCCGGCGATTAATCTTAGGGTAACTGGAAGCCAAGTGATACGGTAAATATTGGCTCATTAAACTTATATAAGAATCCTGAGATAATTTGTCAGCAATAAATTTCATGATATTATCGGTTTGCGATAAACGATTGGGTAATACCAAATGCCTGATGATTAAGCCCCTTTTAATTAATCCATCATCGCTAAATTCAGCCACCCCCACCTGCCGATGCATTTCGACAAGCGCCTCTTGATTATATTTAGCATAATCCGGGGCTTTAGATAATTTTTTAGCCACCAGATTATCTGCGTAACGGCTATCCGCTAAATAGATATCCACGATACCGGCCAAAGATTTAATCACTTCGGCTAACTCATAGCCGCTAGTATTATAAACCAGCGGTATTTTTAACCCACCCGAAATAGCCAACTCCAGACTTTTAAGGATCTGCGGTAAAACATGCGTGGGAGTAACCAGGTTAATATTATGACACCCCTGACTTTGGAGTTTTAGCATTATTTGCGCTAGCTCCTGGAAGGTGTAATCCCGGCCTTTTCCCAGCTGGCTAAACTCATAGTTCTGACAATAAACGCAGCCCATATTACAATGGCTGAAAAATATCGTTCCGCTGCCGCTGGTTCCTGAAATTGGCGGCTCTTCGCCATAGTGCGGCATAAAACTAAAAATTTTAGGTAGCAGTGCGGTTTTACAAAAACCTGTTTTTTTATTTAAGCGGTTAACCCGGCAACGGCGCGGGCAGATTTGGCAGGATTCTAACGAAGAAAAAAGTGCATTCGCTATTTTTTTCAGCTCTTGGCTTTTAAAAACATTGAGATACCCCGGATAATCTGGCATTAGGAACGATAGAGCTTTCTGATTTGATTAAAAATATCGATATATTCTTTACTGCGGTAATCCGGATAGGTCCACTCATTGGCCGAGAAAGAATCTCCTCGGTAAGCCAGGGTTATTTCGGCAAAAATGTTTTTACGTAAAAAAATCCTATGCGCATAGTCTTTAGTGGTAGCCAAAACCAATTTAGCTAGATCCAGATAGCCTGGATCAATATTTACCTGACGCATATTACCCGTCGAGAATTTTTTTTCCAGGCGGTTGGTATAAAGTTTGATCCGATAGAGATCCTCCATCGGGACAAGCTTAGAGAAACTAATAAATCCTCTTCTTAGCTGCTTACCCATCTCTGCTTCATAGTAATCGGTATAATTAAAGTCCAGAACCGCTGACTCAAAATCAATTTTGCCAAATTTCTTCCTCAGGCTCTCCTTGGCTTTAAAAAAAACAGCCTCATCTTTATAGATGAAGCCGATGACTAATTTAACTCTTTGACTATGTTTACCGATTTTTTTCAATTTCGTTAAAAAACCACGGCTGGGTAACCGAATAGCCAAAGCCATAAGCTAGAGAGCAGTGGTTTGGCTTGCGCTAGCCAAAGCCATAAAATTTTAAGGCAAAAACTGGCTGATATACTGGGCAATTTTTTTCCGCTGGTCATCGCGCATTTGATTAAAGAATATTGCCAAATTAAATCCACCGCTAGCTTCGTCCTCGCTCCTGACCACTACTCCTTTGCATTCCACAATCGTGCTTTTACCTGCCTGGCCCTTATTCGGCAGGCTTAATTTTACGGAGATCTTGGTAAAAGGCGGCATATATTTATCAATATGGCAATAGGCGCCCACGCTGCTAATATTATGCGAAACGGTGGAAAAATCATAACCGTTGATTGCCAGATTAAGCGGCAACTTGTGCGCCAGCCGTGGATGTATTCTGCGTTCTTTAGCGCTTTTCATTATTTTTTTTCTTCCGCCTTGGCTTTATCGATAAATGTGCGCCAGCATCTTTTACTGCAATAAAATTTACCGTCACGATAATAGCGTTTTAGTTTTTTAATCAGCTTGTTGCAGGCTAAACAATTGGTCTGTTTTTCGGCTTTGGGTTTAACTTCGGATTTAACTTCGGGTTTCTCTTCCTTAACCGCCTCTGGTACCATAACAATTTTCCTTTCCTTAGGTTGAAACTAGCTAGACTGCATAGCTATAAAATCTTTGAGATAGTTCTGTTCGACAGCATTAAACTCCACAAACTCTATACCGGTTTGATTACGGTTAGAATGCGCCAGCGGCATTGACCAGGCAACCTTACCCACCGGCCTTAATACCCGGTTTAAAACATTAATTTCAAGCATTAACAATGTCGAGGTAGGAATATACTCATCGTTGGTGAGCTTTAAACCACCACAACTTATATCTTTGCTAATCCCAATATCAAAATCCGGCTTGCCCCTAAACCGATAATGAATCTTAGTGCGAAAGGGTAGCCGAAGAAAACTACGATTTTCATTTTTCTTTTCTAAAGCCATCTCTGGAAATATACCACACATTTCTAAATATGTCAACACTTTACAAACTTGTGTATTTTGATATAATTGTTTCTAGATAATGGTTTGGTTTCCTGCGGCTAGAGCACCAAAACGAGGTAAATAAATGTACTGTAAATACTACCATCTGAAAGAACGGCCTTTTAATGTTACTAGCGACCCGGCTTTCTTTTTTTCCAGCAAAAAACATAAAGAAGCTCTCTCCCACTTGCTTTATGGAGTCTCTCAAAGAAAAGGAATTATTGTTTTGACCGGAGAAATCGGTACCGGCAAAACTACTATCTGCCGTTTTTTCCTGAATCAGGTTGGTAAAAACGTAAAAACCGCTTTTATCCTAAATCCTTCCTTCTCTGAGATCCAATTACTGGAATCCATCGCTAAAGATTTCGGAATTAACCATAACCACAAAACAAAATTAGGAATAGTTTTAGAATTAAACAATTTCCTGCTGCGCGAATCCGCCGCCGGAAATAATCTAGTGTTGATCATCGATGAATCGCAGAATCTCAAGCCCAATTTACTTGAGCAGATCCGGCTGCTTTCCAACTTAGAAACGGAAAAAGATAAGCTTTTACAGGTAATTTTAGTTGGGCAACCCGAATTAAATACCCGGCTTAATTTATATGATTTAAGACAGCTACGGCAAAGAATTATGGTCAGATACCATATTACGCCGTTGGAGCTGGATGAAATTAAAGACTACATTAGCTATCGGTTAAAGATTGCTCAAGCCGAACCTGAGCCGCAAGGCCAAGTTGAATTTAATGATGAAGCCGTGGATTTGATTAGCCGTTTCTCCGGCGGCACGCCCAGGCTAATTAATATGCTTTGCGACCGGGCGCTTTTAGCCGGCTTTGTCAGTGAAACTAACCAGATAGATTTAAGTATCATCAAAAGATGCATCGAAGAACTGGACAATCCCTCTATGTGCAAAAAAATATGAGCATTATTAATGATGCGTTAAAAAAAACCGAGGAGCATCTCCAAAAAAATACCGACAAAGACAACCTTGCGGCGCCAAAGCCAGCCGGAGTTAAACCCTTTCTGCTCTATATCTTAATTTTATTGGCCGGCCTGGCGCTAGGTAACTTTATATTTAATTTGTTAAGCCATAAGGTTAAAACTACTCGGGAGCCAAAGAAAGTTTCTGATACGGCAGCTGCGGCTATAAATTCGCTTCCCAAAGCTGGCTTGCCAATTCCACCGCCGGAAGAAATTAAACCGCTGCCCGCCAGCTTTATTTTAAACGGAATATTTTTTTCCGATAATGACGGCTACGCTTTAGTTAATAACCAAATTGTCCGAGAGAATGATTACGTAGATGGGGCCAAGGTAAGTTCGATTACTGCCAACACCGTAGAGCTTGATAACGCAGGCAAAACAATTACTCTGTCCACTCGCCGCTAAGGCTAAAAAACCCCGCAGATTGCTTCTTTAATTAAATTTAATTTGATATTGCGCACGATTCTGGGCTTACCAATTGCGCCAATCAGCACAAATTTATTCTGCTTACCCGAAAACTTCTTATCGTGATAATGCGCTTGGATAATTTTAGCCATGGCCAATCCCTGAATTCTGACCGGCAGAGCATAAAGCTTAATCAAGCTTCTAATGCGCAGCGCTGGCTGGGCGCCGATTAATCCTAACCTTTTACTCAAATCTACCGCCACAATCATCCCCAGGCTAACTGCCTGGCCGTGGTTATAACCTTGATAAGCTCCGGCAGCCTCAATAGCATGACCAATGGTATGACCAAAATTAAGCACACTTCTTAAACCTAAAGTTTCTAATTCATCCTGGCCAACTATCCTAGCTTTGATCCGGCTACAGACATAAATGATTGTTTCCAGCTCAACAGGATCACGCCGCATTACTGCTTGATATTTATTCTCTAGAAAACTAAAAAACTTGGGGTCTTTAATTACTGCGTATTTGATCACTTCCGCCATCCCGCTACGGACTTGCATTAGATTCAAACTCTTTAAAAAACTTACCTCGCTAAAAACCAACCTGGGCTGATAAAACGCTCCCACCAAGTTCTTGCCTAAATCCAGGTCCACGGCAGTTTTTCCCCCGATGGCTGAATCCACCTGAGCCAGCAAAGTCGTAGGAACCTGAACATAGCTAATGCCCCGCTTGTAAACCGAAGCCACAAATCCGGCCAGGTCTCCCACCACCCCTCCGCCAAAAGCAATAATAAAAACTTTTTTCTTTTGGTCAAACTTAGCCAGCTCTTTAATTACCCGGCTAGCTGTTTGGATGCACTTGGCTTTCTCGCTATCGGCAACCAGCATAAAATGACAGCCAAATCCACTGGCGGATAAAACTTGGGACAACCGGGCACCGTATTTATTTTTCAAAAAAGTATTGGTAATAATAAAAGCGTCCGTACCGATATTTATTCTTTTTAGATGCAGCCCGAGCTGATCAAGAATACCCGAGCCAATAATAATCGAATACGAGCGCTTTCCTAAGTTTACTCTCACTATGCGCATCTTAAACCGGTGCCCCCATTAATCTAATTACCAAGCCTACCAGCGGCCAAAGGATACGGTCAAAAACTCCTAACCAAATAAGCGCAAAAAGAACAATAAAACCATAACGTTCAAAGGCTGCATATTGCTCTGACAGCTGCGCAGGCAAGAGCCCCATCAAAACCTTTGATCCGTCTAACGGCGGAATCGGAATAAGATTAAAAACGGCTAAAATTACGTTGATCATCATCAGGTTTAAAAACAGATGCAAGGCTACATCCGTAAACAGGTGGAATTTTAAAACCTGAATAATGATAAAGGCCAGAATAAAATTAGCCAGCGGGCCGGCCAGACCAATCCAAATAAGATCTCTTTTCGGGTTTTTTAAAGCCCAGTAATTTATGGGAACCGGTTTAGCCGCACCAAAAACAAATTGGCCGGAGCTAGATATAAAAAGCACGAGCGGCAAAAGAATTGTCCAAAAAAGATCAATATGCGCCAGCGGATTTAAGGTCAAGCGGCCGCTTAATTTGGCAGTCGAATCTCCCAGTTTATAAGCCACCCAGCCGTGCGCAAATTCGTGCACCGTCATCGCAATCAATAAGAGCCCAAAAGACGCAGCGAAAGAAATAATTAAGCCCGGAAAGTTCAATTTAACGCCTCGATAATATCGACCTGAATAATAGGATATTTGCTGGAGGCCGGAGTAATTAATTTTCCCGTAACCCTGATTTTGCGATAATTAAGGCTATCTAAGCCTTTACGGTCGCCCTTAAGAAGATATATTTTGTTTTCGGAGGTCACCAACTTATGGGTGGCCTGGCGCCAGAGAACTATGCCATAGGGGCTAACCTTGCCCTCTAGGACTAACGGATCACCTAATTGAACGGTCTCTGCGGCCTTAACCACCGCCACTACCGCAGGAAAATCCTGCTTTGGAAGCGCTAACACCTCTTTATTCACAAATTTTTTATTCACCCAACCGTAACTCTGATAAACCGGATGAATCCTATACCAGCCCCCTTTTTCTGCGACAATATTCACCACTGTGTCTTTGTCAATCTTACCAAGAATCCATGCCGATTCAGTCGGCCCCAACCGGACATTTACTCTATCTTTAATTACCTTGGCAGAAAGGCATTTGCCCGACGGGGAAGCGAAATCCGGATTAACACTATTGCATTCCAGAAGATTCTTTTTTATATAAGCTGGTGCTTCCTTAGGCAGGCGGATCTTATACCAACCGTAAACTTCCCGCACAACTTCTACGGATTCCCCTTTAGCCAGAGTACAAATAACCTCAGAGGCTACCGTAGCATCCACCCGGACATTTATACCGCTGGCGTTAATCTGGCCGGTAAAAGCGCCGAAAGTATCCGCAAACACCACGCCTTTGAAACTAAAACCAACTACCAAGAAAATAATCGCAATCTTAATCTTAATATTTAGCAGCATTTAATTTATCCTTTTTAGGCCTTGGGAGCAGCCTTAGCAGCCGCTTTAGGAGCAGCGGCTTTAGGAGCAGCAGCGGCTTTAGGAGCAGCTTTACCATCCTTAGCTCCAGTAGCAGCCGGTGCAGCGCCCTCTTCAGTAGTCGTAGCGGCCTTCTCAACCTTCTCTTTTTTAATCTTAATCCTTAAGGTCTTAATCTTGGGTAAGCCAAAGACCGCATCCCCCTGTTTCCAATCGCCTTTTTCCTGCATCTGCCTAATCCGCTCGATGCGTTTTAATACCGAGCGAGCCTTTTTGTCCTTTTCCGAAATAGTTAATGACGGATGTATTGACATGTTTACAACCTCCTTATGCGACAACCCGCGTAGGTTCTCTGCAACTGAATCAGCAGGGGTTGGGCGCTCTCTTGATTAGAAAATTTGCCTACGCACAAAACAATATTATCTCCTTTAGCAAAAACCAAAGGAGTTAATCCTTCTTTTAACAACAACTGCGCTTGCGCTAAAGCAAGTTGCTTGTTTCTAAAAGTGGCTACTTGAATAGTGTAGCCAGCCTGCTCTAGGGCATTATTTTTAACCCAGTCCACCCGTTTGCCCTTTTCCACCCCTAAAGAAAAAGAAACAATACTGGTTAAAGCCAGGCCCATAATTAAAAGCATAACTTTTTCATATCCGCGGATCCGCAAAAAAAACGGATTTTTAGGAACACGCCGCTGGTATTGGGCGCCCTGCTCGCCCGAGGAAAAAAGCTCAGACTGTGAATAATTCTGTTTTTCTACCATAAGTTAATCTTATGCTAAGGAGCCATCCTGCTCCAAGTAAACCTTCTTGTTGAACTTTCTAATTACCCTTAAAAAAGCCTCGACTATTTTAGGATCAAATTGCGTGCCGCTTTTTTTCTTGACTTCCTTGATCGCTGAAGCGATATCCATTCTCTGGCGATACGGCCGGCCATAAACCATCGCTTCAAAAGCATCCGCTACCGACATAATCCGCGCGCCCAGCGGAATTTGGCCGCCTTTAAGCTTGGAAGGGTAACCTGTGCCGTTATATTTCTCATGATGGTACATAATGATCGGAATAACCGGGCGTAAAACTTGTAAAGGTCGCAAAATCTGCGCCCCTTTAATCGGATGTTTTTTAATAATATCATACTCCGCATCAGTAAGCTTGGTCGTTTTAGTCAAAATCGAATCCGGAATATCTGCTTTTCCGGCATCATGCAGAAGACTAGCGTATTTAAGGCTTTGCAGTTGCTTCTCATTTAAATGAATTTCAGCCCCCAAAGCGCAAACCAGCCGGCTAAAATGCGGTGAATGCGTGTAGTCCCGGGAAACATGGGTATTCAAAAAAGTGACTAAAGATTTAATACTACCAAAAACTATTCGTTGCTGCTCCTCATAAAGTTGCATATTCTTAATCCCGATCACCGCTTGCTCCGCCATGGTCATTAGCATTTCCTGATCAAACAAATCAAACGACTTAGCAGGTTTAGTGCGTTTAATAATCGTAAACCCCATCAGATCTTCGGAAATAAGCGGGATACCTAAAAGATTGCCTTTTCTGAAGGCGCAAGAACCTTTGATGATTTTTTTCTCGATCTTGCCGCCAATTTTAATCTTTTTATAAACTACCTCCTTCTTATTATCACTAATTATACATTTGATAATAGAATATTTTTTACTATGGTCCAATAAAACAATTAGGCAATACTGGGCATTAAAAAATTGGCAAAACAATCGACCCATACGACTAATTAATTCGTTGACCTCATAGGTAGAGTTAAGCAAGCGGTAAATACTATGCACCGCGGAGATCAAGAATCTATACTTTTTCGTAGGGGTTGAATAATTTTTTATACTCATCTAAAGCGTACCGGTCAGTCATGCCGGCAATATAATCACAAACTACCCGCCTTACTCCTGCCGCAGGAATCTTAAGCTGTATCTCAGCAGGCATTTGTGCCGGGCGTTTGAGATATTCTGTAAATAACTCTCGGATAAAGCGCTTAGCTTTAGTGCTCATGCGCACCACCCGGTAATGATGGTAAAGCTTCTGCATGAGAAACTGCCTAAGCGGCTTTCTTAACTGTTTAATCTTACAACTAAAATCTACTATCTTACAATCGATCTTTCCAACATCGGTGTATTTTTTAATCTTGCGCCGAGCAATCTCTAATTGCGTATGCGCAATTAGATCTGTAACCTGCAAATCGATTAATCCGCGAATAATCAAATACTTCCGGATACTGGGATTAATTTTAGCATATTTCTGATTGATCATGCGATTTATTTTTTGCCAAATCTCCAAATTCTCCAAATCCGCTTCCTTAATCAAACCCGAAGTCAGGCCGTCATCTAAATCATGATTATCATAAGCAATCTCATCCGCCACATCTACTAGCTGGGTCTCCAAGGAAGGCATTTTTTTAGGATAAAACTCTTTGATCGCCACCGCAATATCAAAAACCGAAGAATGTTTCACGATCCCCTCTCTAACTTCCCAACTTAAATTCAAACCCGGAAATTCCGGGTAACGCTCCTCCAGGAAATCCACTACTCTTAAACCCTGGAGATTATGATTAAACCCACCGGCCTTAGCCATTAATTCATTGAGCACTTCTTCCCCGGAATGACCAAAAGGTGTATGTCCCAAATCATGAGCCAAAGCAATAGCTTCCGTTAAATCCATGTTTAAACTTAAAACGCTCGCGATGGTCCGGGCAATCTGAGAGACTTCAATACTATGCGTTAAACGGGTGCGGTAATAATCACCTTCGTGATTTACAAAAACTTGAGTTTTATATTCTAGCCTCCTGAAAGCTGCCGAGTGAATAATGCGATCCCGGTCGCGCTGATAACATGATCGATAGGCATGCTCATCTTCTTGGTGTGTCCGTCCACGAGAATCACAACTTTTCATGGCGTAAGGAGCAAGAAACTTATTTTCAAATTCGTTAATTTTATTTATCAACATTTTTTAAACGCCTGAATAACTCTTCCAATGACTGTGAGATAACCTTGCTGTTGCCGATTATCGGCATAAAATTAGTATCCCCCACCCAGCGCGGTACGATATGTAAATGCAGATGTCCGGTAATCCCGGAGCCGGCATTCCGGCCAAGATTAAAACCTAGATTATATCCCTGAGGCTTTAAAACTTTTTGCAATAGGCTCTTCGCCCGCTTCAAACATTTAAACATATCCAGAATCTCTTCTTCATGCATCAGGTCGATATCCGCTATATGCCTAAGCGGAGAAACTAAAAGGTGTCCATTATTATACGGATAGATATTTAACAAACAGATAGATCTTTTTGTTTTAAAGACCACATAATCATTTGGCTTACTTTTCTTAGCCTGGCAAAAAATACAACCTTTAGCCTTATTTTTACCACTGATGTAATTAATTCTCCAAGGAGCCCAAAGTTTATCCATTTTATCTTGCACTTTCCTTCTTGAAATCCAGGGGATGGTTCTATTTTTCCGTCTCCTGATTTGATTGAAAAACAGAATCGTTCCCTTTATTTCAGGGTTAAATTTTTATTACTTTAGCCTCAATCGCGCTCTGGCCATCGACCGGTAGGCCAGAATTGATTAACCTTTCCTTTAATTCGATTATTCCATAAGAATTATACGCAGCGGTAAGATCCGTAACGCTTCCGGGGTTAAAAAATAATACCCCACCTATTCTTTCATTCATCGGTTTATGCGAATGGCCAAAAATAATCAGATCACAATCATCTTGCCTGAAAGCATCTTTAAGCAGTTCCGGAAGATTTAACGCCGGCCCAGTTCCATGCATTAGTCCCACCCTAACCCCCAGAATCTCCAAAACCTGTTTTACCGGATATTTTTTCCTGACCGCATCCTGATCCATATTCCCGACTACCACCACAACTTTTTCGCATACGCTCTTTAATTCATCGATTACCCCTAAACTCACTATATCCCCGGCATGGATAATTAAATCTACCTGTTTAAAAGCATCCAAAACTACCTGCGGAAGATGTACACCTCTATCCGAAATATGCGTATCCGAAATTACGCCAATCTTCACTCCTATACCTTCCTGCCTGCCGGTAGGCAAGCTTTCTTATTCGATTTATTAGCCATATTCCTTTAATAGTTGAATATGTAGAAAATGCGGGTTCAGGCAATTACCCTTGGCTTAGAAAATAAATCTAGCATCTGGTTTAAGCTGTTTAAATCCCAGGTCCAAATCTTCTCTTCCAGAGCTCTTAACCTGGCATTTGGTTCAACTTCTTTCAGAGTAACCATAATCTTACGCTGCGATTTATGATGATATCTTTTGCATTCTTTGGCAAATTCCGTAATATCCTGTTCCGTAAGCGCATCAGACTTAATCGCCATAATCCACAGCGCATCGCTAGAACGGCCTAACAAACCATCTTTTAAAAATCGCTCTCCAAATACCAATGACTTTACCTCACGAAAATGATGTAGCCGGATCTTTTTACGTTCAAGCTGAACAAGATCATCCTCGAATAGCTGCAATAATTCCCCGACACGGTTAACTAACGGTTTAATCGATTGCTTGGCAAACTCAGCAATAAGCTCCTGGATGCTTTCCCGAAACTTTTCTTTTTGATTCTTAGCGTCAAATGATAATGAACGCATCTTCTCCTGATAAACAAAACGCATCCAATAAGAAAATAAACGGTCACTAACCTTAAGAAAATCACCACTACGGGTAATCGCATCCAGTTCGAGAAGATAATTAATCCTGATGGCCAGATCATTTTTTTGCTTATGTAAAATGTGCCCAATATCCTTAATACGATTACGCCCGGAAGCAATCAGATAGAATATAGAAATATAATCATTGCTCGCACCCACGTCTAGAAAACATTTAATATAATTAGAAAATCTCTGGTTAAGAATCCCTGAAGTATTAAATAACAAGTCCTCGAGGATATCCGCTAAATTCACTTCCACATCCGTCTTAAGCAAGGCATCGGCGATTAATTCCAAGTATAATGGATAACCTCCGGTAAAGTTAATAATAAAATCTTTTAACTGCGGATTTAATTTTAAACTACCAACGTGCTGATCCAGATAACGGCCAGAAGTATGGATATCAAATGGTTCAATAGTAATAATTTCAAAATTACCAAACAATAAAGAAAGCTGTTTAGAAAGAATCAGGCGGGTTTTAAACATCCTGGAGGAGACCAGACAATAAAGCGTATTTTTCTGTATAATGAGTAGCTTACTCCATTCCCGGTATAAATTTTTTACCCCCAGATCCTCCAAATTATGAAATTCATCCAAAAACAAAACCGTAAATTTACCGGTTTCCTGATTAATTAACTCCGAAAGGTTAAAAAGTTCAGTAACAATATTTATCTTCTTCCTTCGGGAAAGCTCATTAAGTATAAAATTTATTCTTGTCGTCGTATTGGGCATATACCGGGAGGATTTAGAAATTAAATAATCCAAATCTTCCTTTAAAGGCAATCCACTATTTAAAAGAAAATTATACAGTAACGCGCCGATAAATCTTCTAGCAAAACCCTCAAGCGGCTCAGGCCGCACCTCTAAGTATACGGTAATAATCCGAGGATCATAGAAGTCAGCTAGAAATTTTGAGATAATGCTGGTTTTCCCAACATTTTCATCGCCGATAATAGCAATATTCTGCCGATAACCTTCTTTCAGGCTGCTCACCCGCTTTTCCAATATCTGGATATAATTTTTGCGGTCAAAAAATTTGTCTTTTATCATGATAGGTAAAATAATGGATTCTGTGGCATGGCGCCTTTACGAATCTCAAAATGCAGATAGCTATTTTTATCTCTTACGCTAGAACCCACCCGTCCAACCAGCGTGCCCCTTTGTACGTTTTCTCCCGGTTGCACAAAAGTCTCTGAAATTCTGGAATAAACACTACGCAAGCCGTCTCCATGGTCGATAATTATGGTCTGACCATAATTACCAAAATTGCGAGCATAAAAAACCACCCTGCCGCTGCGCGTGGCCAAAATATCCGAACCTGCGGAGGCCTGAATATTGATACCCTTATTGATTAAGTTGCGATAAGTGGAGCCAAAATTCCCGACTACTCTACCCCTTAACGGCCAGATAAAATCATCTCCGCTGGATTTTATGGGAGTATTCTGCCGTTCTAAACGGTTAGGAATCAAAAGTACCTGGCCGATTTCAATAGTTGAGCTTTCAGAAAGATGATTGAGACTTATAATATCATCGATATTTACAGCATAGAGTTTAGATATCTTCCAAAGTGTTTGACCTGCTTCTACGCGGTGATGCACTCCACCCACCCCTTGAGCCGAGACCGGCAAAGTCGGACCAGTATATGGGGGGACAGTCGCGCAACCGGCTAAACCGAGAAATATAAGTATTAAAATAATTTTTTTCATCATTTTAAAATCTAGGGGACGGTTCTATTTTTACCGAGTCCAGTTCTAGAAAAACAGAACCGTCCCCATTTTTCACATTTTTCATTAGCGGGTGAGCGGAATCGAACCGCCATGTGCAGCTTGGGAAGCTGCCATTCTACCACTGAATTACACCCGCGCAAAACTATTCTACCACTGTCCCGTTTCTCTAGATTTTTTTATTTTGGAAACGGGATCCCGCCCTATCTTAAATATTCTGGCGGGAAATTACACCCGCAAAACATTTATCTTCGCGTGCAATCTTCCATTAGTTTAATTGAACAATATTCTCCGCACATCGTGCACACACTAGAAAGCTTTGGTTTACTACTTAATCGATACGCGCTGGCTTTATCAGGATCAATGGATAACTTAATTTGTTTTTTCCAATCCCGCGCCTGACGAGCTATGGAAATACTTTTATCCCAACCAATAGCTAATTTTCGACGTTTGACTAAATCTCCGGCATGCGCAGCAATCCGGCAGGCAATTACCCCCTCCCGCACATCGCTGGCTGTCGGATGACGCAAGTGCTCGGCAGGAGTTACATAACAAAGAAAATCCGCCCCTACGCTGGCAGCAATTGCTCCTCCAATAGCCGAAGTAATATGATCGTAGCCCGGAGCCACATCGGTAACTAAGGGCCCCAAGACATAAAAAGGCGCGCCGGAGCAATATTTTTTCTCTAGAGCAATATTTTTTTCTATCTGATCCAGAGGAACATGGCCCGGACCTTCAATCATCACCTGCACACCTTGCGCCCTGGCACGTTTAGCCAAACCACCGAGAATTTTTAATTCCGCGATCTGCGCTTTATCCGTAGCGTCTAAAATTGAACCCGGCCTCAGACCGTCACCTAAACTTAAAGTGACATCATATTTATGAGCAATATCCAGGATTTGATCAAAATGCGAATAGAAAGGATTTTCTTGCTTATAATATTTCATCCAGCTAGCGATAATCGCTCCGCCACGTGAAACTACGCCCATCAGCCGCTTATGCATCTTGAGTATCTTTAAGCTACTTTTAGTTACTCCGCTATGTATGGTAAAAAAATCTACACCCTGTTTAGCCTGATCGAGTAATACTTCCAATATGTCTTGAGCGTCGAATTTAAGAAAATTTTTATTTTTTTCCTTTGCCCTAACTGCTACCTCATAAATCGGAACCGTCCCCACCGGCACAGTTGAGTATTTTAAAACTTCTCTTCTTACCTTGGCAAGATTACCTCCGACACTTAAATCCATCAGCGCATCCGCGCCATACTTTATCGCTATTCTAAGCTTCTGAATTTCATCAGCAATCTGGGATTCATCCGTAGAAGTGCCGATGTTAGCGTTAACTTTAGTAGATAAACCAATACCTATAGCACAAGGCTTTTTTATTTTATGATTTATATTTAAAGGCATGACTACCTGTCCTAAGCGGATACGACGCATAAGCTCATCTGGCTTGACTGCTTCCAGATGCGCGACCTTACGCATAAGCCCGGTGATAATATTTTTCTTGGCGTATTCCAACTGAGTCATAATTTTTTAACAGTAATTCCGGGGACACGACACTTAATTCCAATACTTAATTGCGCCAAGAATTAAGTGTCGTGTCCCCGGAATTCATAATTTTCTTAACTTCTTATAGAGTCGCTTAGCTGCTTGCTTAGGATCATTGGCCTCTAAAATTGCCCGACAAACCGCAATACGCTCAAAGCCGGTGGCAGCAATTTCTTTAATATTATCTTCATTAATATTGCCAATAGCAAAATAAGGTATTTTTATCTTCGCTTTTAACTCTGTGGCTGCTTTTAAACCAATCCCCGGATAACCCGGCTTAGTGGCCGTGGCATACAGCGGACCAATACCGATATAATCTGCACCTTGTTTTTGCGCTTCAAATGCTTGAGCCAGATTATGACAGCTTAGGCCAATAATCTTATCTTTGCCTAATATCTTTCTGGCCTGCTTTAAAGATAAATCGTCCTGACCCAAATGCACACCGTCTGCGCTACAGGCAACAGCCACATCCACATAATCATTAACAATAAAGAGCGTTTTAGTTAAAGCTAAATACTTTGCCAGCTTAAGCGCAAACTTTAATATATCCGCCTTAGCGCTGGACTTATCCCTAAGTTGAATTAAACCAACTTCATTACCAAAAACTAAACTACTTATTTTTTCTAATGAAAACCTGTTAAAATTCGGCCTATCTAGAATTAAGTAAAGTTGAGATTTTTTTAAAAGACTCTTTCTCAATTTCATAAACTTTATACCTGAGCTGTTTAAAGCCTAAAGCCACCCTGACATCTACCAACTTACTAAATTCTTCCAGCACGCGTAAAGATTCTTTAACTCTCTGAATATTAGCCCAAAAAATATCTTGACAATTACCACGCTTGGTTTCCCCGCGGTAATTTAATCTTCCCACATCCGCCTGCACTTTACGCTGTCCAATAAGCTTAGCCGGCGAGTAAATCTTACTGCCCAAAAAATCTATTTTATGCCGGATTTCTTTAAACGCGGCTGTAAATTTATGGTTATCCAGAATAAACCGGGTAATTTCTTCGCAAACGCGCAATCCTTCTTTAACCCGGTTTAAGTTAGCATCAATGATCCGGCCAACATTATTTTCTCTGGAAGTCACGGACAATTTTTTCAATGATTGCACTAGTTGAGCGGCCCTTAACTGAATTGACGGTCAGGACTCTTCCGCCATAACTCTCTACAAAATCTGCGCCAATTATTTTTTTCTTGTTCCAATCCGCGCCTTTAATCAAGATATCCGGCTTAAGCGCTTTTATCAAACTCAACGGATTAAGCGCATTAAATAAAACTACAAAATCCACACTGGACAATGCCGCCACCATTTTTAAACGATCGCTTTGTCCGATCACCGGACGATTTTTAGCTTTAATTTTTTTAATAGAAGAATCACTATTCACTGCTACCACCAAATAATCCCCTTGGTTGCGGGCATCCTGGAGATATTTGACATGGCCATAATGCAAAATATCAAAACAACCGTTAGTAAAAACTATACACTTGCCAGTCTGCTTAAGACGGCTAACTATGCGTTTAAGACTGAGAAGTGAAATTATTTTTGTTCCTGGCAAAGTTCCTGTTCGATCATTTCGCATATTATGTGGGCAATCGTAATGTGCGCTTCCTGAATCCTGGCAGTTATTTTTGATGGAACAACCAGAGATACATCAGCGAGTTTTACAATATCCCCTCCGTCTCCGCCGCTTAAAGCTACAGTTTTAATCCCCATCTTTTTGGCCTG
>JAZDLL010000087.1:0-3114 GCA_043802105.1 Candidatus Omnitrophota bacterium | reverse complement strand
GCGCGCTTATCTGGAGCAGATGATTAGCCGGCATCTCCCGGATTTACCGGCCAGTATACTTTCCGCTATGGTTCTAGGCCAAAAGCGCAATATTCCCTGGCTGGTAAATAATTCTATGGTTAAATCCGGCACCGTGCATATTTTGGTGGTCAGCGGTTTTAACGTAGGTATCGTGGCTTTTATTATTAATTTGTTGCTTAAAATCTTGCGCCTGACGCGTAAGGCGCGCATTATCCTGACGGCATTTTGTCTGTTTATTTATTGCTTAGTGACTGGGGCATCTAACCCGGTTATCCGCGCCACGGTAATGGGTTTGATTTTTTTAGCGGCTTATTTTTTGAAAAGACAACCGGATATCTATAATGCCCTGGTCAGTGCGGAGTTATTTATTCTAGTAATTAATCCCCGTCAGCTTTTTGATATCGGTTTTCAGCTCTCATTTATTAGTGTGTTGGCCATTGTATATTTTTATCCCAAGTTCAAAGCCTTAATACGCCTGGAGAAGTGCAGAATTAAAATATTAAAATTTATCGGCGAAGGCTGTTTAGTTTCGCTTTCGGCCTGGCTGGGCACCTTGGTAATTATTGCTTTGAATTTCCGGATGATTGCTCCGGTGACGGTTTTGGCGAATATTTTGATTGTTCCTTTGGCTACACTGATCACTTTATGCGGGTTTACTTTGGTTTTATCCGGCCTAATTTGTCCTAATTTAGCCCACCTTTTTAGCTTGCCTACCGCAGCGTTGATTACCCTGCTTTTAAATATCAATGCCGCTTTGATTAAATTACCTTTGGCCTTTTTTTATCTTTGACAAAGCTGCCTGCCTATGATATGTTCATAATATTATGAAACGCATAATCTTAAGTTTGTTAATAATTTCTTTTCTAGCTATCCAACCGGCACAGGCTTATTGGATCTGGACTCCTAAGACCGGCAAATGGGTTAATCCCAAGAACCTGCCCAAAGATAACCCTAAAGAGCAGTTGGTGTACGCTAAATCTTTTTTTGATAACAATAAATATGAGGATGCCAAGCGGGAATTTCGTAAGCTGCTTAAGGCTTTCCCTAAATCCGCTGAGGCGGCTGAGAGCCAGTATTATTTAGGCCTAGCTGAAGAGAAGCAGGGGAGATTATATGAAGCCTACCAGGCCTACCAGCTGGTGATTGATAAATACCCGTTTAGCGAGCGGATCCAGGAGATTATTGAACTGGAGTATAAAATTGCCGAGAAGTTTATGGGCGGCCAAAAACGTAAAACCATGGGGGTAGCTTTACCCGTGGAGAATCCGGCCATCGAGATCTTCGGCAAGGTGGTAGAAAATTCTACCTACGGGCCCTTGGCCCCCAAAGCACAGTATAAATTAGGCTTGGTTTTAAAAGGATTAATGCGTTATTACGAAGCCGAAGAGGAGTTTAATAAAGTGGTTTCCCGTTATCCGGATAGCGAATGGTCAGCGGCAGCTAAATTCCAGATTGCTTCCTGCCGGGCAAATTTATCCAAGGGCTTTGCTTATGACCAGGGTAGCGCCCAAGAGGCTAAAGAAAAATTTGAGGAGTTTGTTAAGGAACATCCGGATGCCGTGCTTTCGTTAGATGCGGAAAAAAATATCGGCCAAATCATGGAAAAAGAGGCAGAGGCCAGCTACAATATCGCAGTTTTTTATGAAAAACAAAAAGCTTTTGATTCCGCCAAAATTTATTATAATAGTATAGTTAGAGATTACCCGCAGAGCCCTTGGGCGGCCCAGGCGGCGGTTCGCTTACAGATAATGGAGCAGAAAAATGAAAAAAAGAATTAACCTGTTTTTATCCCTGACCGCTATGTGTTTTCTGTTAACCACGGCTTTAACCGGATGCGGTTATACCACCCGTTCAATGCTTTATGGAAAATACAATACGATTTACATCGCTCCTTTTTTGAACAAAGTGGATATCACTCAAGAATCATTTTCTGCGAACAAGTACCGCATCTATCGGCCGATGTTAGAAACAGATATTACTAAAAAAGTAATTAACCGGTATCTTTTTGACGGGAATCTCAAGCCCGTAAAAGAGGCAGCCGCGGATTTAATGCTCAAAGGGGAATTGATAGAGTACCGTAAGGATCCCTTAAGTTATACCTCGGGTACTGAAAATGTTACCGAATACCGGATCAATATTTATGTAAATTTAAGCCTGTGGGACACCAAAGAAAATAAATTGCTTTGGCAGGAGAGTAATTTTAACGGCAACTATTCTTACTTTACCGTGGATAATACTAACAGCGCTAATATCAAGGTACCTGAGGCTACTGCGGTGAATAACGCCATCGAGGATTTAGCCCGCCGCATCGTTGAACGTACAGTTGAGCAATGGTAATATGGTTTATTTACTTATCGGCCAGGATATTGCGGCCAAAGAAATTCAGCTTAAGAAAATAAAACAGGAATTCCTCCCTCCCCAGCTGCAAGATTTCAATCTGGATACATTATATGCTAAAGAAATAATTCTAAAAGATATCCAGGAACGGTTTTTGTCTATTCCGTTAAAAAGCGCTAAAAGAATTATGGTGATTAAGGATGCGCAGCTGCTAGGCCAGGAATCGAGGGATTTTCTTCTGGCTTTTTCCAAAAAACCGTTCCCCCAATTAGTTTTGGTCCTGGATTTTGCGCAATCTGACGGTAAGGATAATTTTATTAAAGATATCTCCCCGCATGCCCGCACTTTGCGTTTCAAGGAAATCGTTAATCCCAACACCTTTGACCTGAATCGGCAGATTGAATTAAGAAAAGCAGATTCTGCTTTACGCCTGTTGAATCAACTGCTTAAAAACGGAGAAGCTCCTGAACGTATTCTGGGGGGTTTACGCTACTACTGGGAAAATCAGGATATTCACAGTTTGGGCGCTAGAAGACAGCTAAAACTTCTTTTGCGGGCGGATTTGGAGATGAAAACCGGCAGGCTAAAGCCTGCCATGGCTTTGGAAAAACTGGTCGTGAGCTTATGCGGTTTTGTTTAAGCGGCGCATTAGGCGCGATTTTCTGCGGTTAGCGGTAGCCGGGTGAATAATGTTTTTCTTGGCGGCTTTATCCAGCTGAGAAAAAACCTTAGCCAGGAAGGCCTTGGCTTCACCGG
>JAZDLL010000086.1:0-2791 GCA_043802105.1 Candidatus Omnitrophota bacterium | reverse complement strand
TATAATACCATTCCGTTGTCTAAAATCGGCGCCACCCTGACGGTGGCGATGTCCGACCCACTAAATATTTTTGCGCTGGACGATTTAGGTAATTTTACCGGATGTAACATTGATATTGTTTTAAGCCCGGAAGAAGAGATTACTCATGCTATTGAAAGCCAATACCGTAAAGAAACTAAAGATCTGCAGAATATTCTTGATGAATCGACGCTCTCCCTTAGCGGGAATTTAGATAAAAGCGTAGAATTATTTAAAACCGATGAGATTGAGCTGTCTAATGCTCTCTTGGAGAGCGAAAAAGCGCCGATTGTGCAGCTGGTAGATATTATTCTGGCTCAGGCTTTAAAAAGAAGGGCTTCCGATATACATATTGAGCCGGAGATTGATTGCCTGCGGATTAGGTACCGGGTGGATGGTTCATTGCTGGATGTGCTTAGGGTGCCTAAGATAAATCAAAATGCAATTTTAGCCCGGTTTAAAATTATCTCTAATTTGGATATTACTGAAAATCGTATTCCCCAGGATGGCAGGTTTAAAGTTAAAACTGAGGGCAGAGAGGTGGATTTTAGGGTTTCTAGCCTACCCACAACTTTTGGCCAAAAATTTGTCCTGCGGGCTTTGGATAAGGGAAACCTGGCGATTGGTTTAGATCAGCTGGGTTTTTCACAGCAGCCCGCGGCGACTTTTAAAGCCGCGGCAGCTAAACCCTTTGGCATGATCTTGGTTACCGGCCCCACCGGTAGCGGAAAATCTACTACTCTTTATTCTGTATTGAATCAGCTCAACACCGCGGAGAGAAATATTGTTACGATTGAAGATCCCGTAGAATATCAGGTAGAGGGGGTTACTCAAATGCAGGTTAAGCCGGATATCGGTCTGGATTTTGCTTCGGGTCTGCGTTCTATTTTGCGTCAAAGCCCGGATGTAATTATGATCGGCGAGATCCGGGACGCCCAAACCGCCGATATTGCGATTAAAGCCGCGCTTACCGGCCAATTGGTACTTTCCACTCTGCATACCAATGACGCTATCTCCAGTATTACCCGGCTGATTGATATGGGGGTGGAACCGTTCCTGGTGGCCTCCAGCGTAATTATGCTTTGCGCGCAAAGGCTGGCGCGCAAGATTTGCCTAAAATGCCGCAAGCCGATTGAAGTTCCCAAAGATTTCTTAAAAAAGATCGGATTTCACGATCCAGCTACTTTTTATGCCGCCGCAGGCTGCAAGTATTGCAACAATACCGGATTTTTCGGGCGGTTGGCGGTGCTGGAGACGGTTTTAATTGATGATGCGATCAGAGAGATGATTATCCGCAAGAAGTCCATCGACCAACTTAAAGCTTACGCGGTTAATAAACTAGGCATGAGAACATTGCGCGACGATGCTTTCCAAAAAGTAAAAGAAGAATTGACGACTTTAGATGAGGCGCTTAGAATTACTACCGAGGAATAAGCATGCCGATGTTAGGAAAAATACTTTTAATTTGCGATGATCAGTTTATTTTAACCGATATCAAAGAAAAATTACTTAAAGCCCAAGATTATTCCGTTTTTACGGAAGCTAATTTCAAGTCGGCTTTGGTGAATCTCAGGGAGAATGTTTACGATTTAATTTTAATCAAGCAGCCGCTGGCCCAAGCCAGCACAGCTTACTTAATTAACGAATTTAAAGAAATTGATCCGGATGCGGTAATTGTGGTTTTACTGGAGGCTAAGGATGAGGCTCAAATAAAAGGGTTAATTGATTCGGGAGCTTATGATTCTTTAGTCAGCCCGGTGAATATGGATAAATTGAAATTTACTATTGATAAAGGGATTAAGTCCCATATTCTTCTGGCGGCTAACCGCAAAATTTCTTTAGGGTTAAAAGAAAGCAACCAGGCTTTAGGGAAACAGAATATGCTTTTAGCCAGAAGGATTGAGGAGGCCACCACTAATCTCAGCCGGCTTTATGAAGATTTGCGTTCGACGTATATGCGTACAATAAAGGTTTTAGCTCAGGCCATTGATGCCCGGGATCATTATACGCATAGTCATTCTGAAAATGTGGCGCGTTTTGTAGTAGAGATTGCAAATTATATGAAGCTTCCGGCCAAAGAAATTGAAATCTTGCGTCAGGCCTGTGAATTACATGACTTGGGCAAGATCGGAATTGGGGATAATATATTGCTTAAGGCCACTGCTTTAACCGAGCAGGAGTGGGAAGAGGTGCGTAAACACCCGGTGATCGGGGCCCAGATTCTGGAACCGTTGACTTTTTTAACCGGGGTGGTAGAATTAGTCAGGCAGCATCATGAACATTATGACGGCTCCGGTTATCCGGAAGGAAGAAAAGGCAATGATATCTTTCTGGGTGCGCGGATCATCCATATTGCGGATGCTTATGAAGCGATGCGTTCGGCGCGTTCATATCGGAAGAAACCTTTGTTTAAAGAAGAGGCAATTTTAGAAATTAAGCGTAATAGCGGCACGCAATTTGATCCTAAGATCGTGGATGTGTTTTTGAAAGTGGTAGATAATTTATAAAAAATGAACTCTTACAAATATTCAGCCAAAGATAAAAAAGGCCAAACCGTAACCGGAATAATTCAGGCTGCCTCAGAAGCGGAGGTAGCGGATATTTTACATAAAAAAGAAATGATGGTCTTTTTCGTGGAGTTCGCTAAAATTTCTGCGGCGGATAAGCTTAAGGATAAGAAGATCAAGCTGGATGATTTGGTGGTTTTTTCCCGTCAGCTGGCCACCATGATTGACGCCGGGATTCCCCTGGTCAACGCTTTAGGTATTTTAGC
>JAZDLL010000084.1:0-6256 GCA_043802105.1 Candidatus Omnitrophota bacterium | reverse complement strand
TACATGCCATCCTTATACGCCTTCTTCCTAAGGTATCTTCTAAAAAAACGGTCGCCTGCTCTCCAGGTAGCCCACAATAACGTCATCTTACGGCCGGTTTCAATCCATTTTTGCGCTTCTAGCGTAGACTGCCTATTGACGCTGGCCAAAAAGTGCTCTAAATCAGGATACCCTTTATGAATAATATCAGCATGTAAATGCCCGCAAGCCCCATCAATAAAAGCCCGCGGATGAACCACTGCCTCTTCATACTTAAATTTTTCTTTTCTAAACAAGCGCACCTTGGACGCCGGATACCAACCGCCGTATTTTACCCAATAATTGCTGATATAATTACGCAAAGGGATATCGTAGGCAACAAACTCATCTGACTCAATCGCTTTCTCAATCGCAATCTTAAGCTGGGGCATCACGATTTCATCCGCATCCAAACTTAAAACCCAGCTATTGCTCGCCTGGGCATATGCCCAATTCCTATGCCTGCCCTCAACATCCATCTTTCTATGAAAAACCTTGGCTGCTGGTACGCACTTTTTAACCATTTCAACTGTCTTATCCGTACTCTCATCATCAATCACGATAATCTCATCCGCCCATTTCACCGAATCCAAACACTCGGCAATACAAGCCTCTTCATTCTTAGTTAAAATCACAACCGATAGTTTAGCCATGCATAAACTCCTTCACAGATTGAATAATATAATCTTTTTCTTCACCGGTTAAATCCGGATAAATCGGCAAAGTAAACGTCTGTTTGGCTGCCCTTTCGGCCTCTGGGAAATCCCCTAATTTATAACCGAGATATTTAAAACATTTCTGCAAATGCAAAGGAACCGGATAGAATACCCGCGAATCAATTCCTTTTGCCTGTAAATAATCCATAAATTTCTTATTAGATTCAAATGTCCTGAGCGTATACTGATGATAAATATGCGTGGAATAAGCAGGTACAATCGGCAGCTTAATATCCAGCCCGGCTAAGTTCTTATTATAATACTGAGCAACTTCTCGTCTGGACTCATTCCAGAGGTCTAAATACTTTAACTTAATATCCAATACGGCCGCCTGAAGAGTATCCAGTCGGTTATTGCGGCCCAAAACCGAATGATAATATTTATTTTTATTACCCTGATTACGCAAAATCTTTAGTTTTTCAGCCACCGCTTTATTATTGGTCAAAATTAATCCCGCATCGCCAAAAGCCCCTAGATTCTTACCAGGATAAAAACTTACTGCCCCACAATCCCCCAGCGTGCCTGCCTTCTTCCCTTTTACCTGCCTGCCGGCAGGCAGGTACTCTGCTCCAAAAGATTGTGCTGTATCTTCTAAAACTTTAATCTTATATTTACGCGCTAGTTTCAATATTCCATCCATATCCGCGCACAATCCATAAAGATGCACCGGAATAATCGCCTTAATCTTAAATTTGTTCTTCTTGGTTAATATTTTCTCAATACTTTTAAGTGAAATATTATAGGTATCTTCATCAATATCCGCAAAAACCGGCCGCGCACCGATATTGGCCACCGCTCCAGCCGTAGCGTAATAAGTAAACGCCGGGCAAATTACCCCGTCTCCAGAGCCTATTCCCAACACCAACAAAGCCAAACTTAGCGCATCCGTTCCATTAGAAACTCCAATGGCGTATTTTGCGCCGGAATATTCAACCACATGCCGTTCAAATTTATCCACCCCGGCTCCCAATACAAAACTCGTATTGTCAATTACCTCTTTGATTGCCGCATCTAATTCTTGACGAATCGGTGCAATTTGTTTCTTTAAATCCAACGCAGATATCTTCATAGTTTTTCCTTTAATTTAATAGTTTTTCCGCTGCCTCAAACACCGCATCGACACTGACTTGCTTCAAACATTCTCTGTCTTTATCGCAAACCTCCAGCCGGAAATTCTGATAGCATGGCCGGCACTCGATATCTGTCTTTAAAACTAAGTGTTGTCTACTGGCCGGATACGGCCCATAGACTACTTCATTCACCGGGCCAAACACCGAAACTGTCTTTACCTCTAAAGCCACGGCCAGATGCATCGGGCCGCCATCATTAGTGATCAGCAAATTACAATTTTTAATTAACGCCGGCAAAATCTCTAAACCAATTTTGCCCACCAAATTTACCGGCTTATCGGCCATGGCATGCACAATTACCTCGGCAATCTTGCTCTCAGATTCATCACCCAAAATTACCACTTTGGCACCAAACTTAACCATTAACTTACTTGCTACCTGGGCAAACTTTAACGCCGGCCAATGCTTTATTGCGGCATCCTTACCCCAACTGCCTCCGGCACCGGGAAAAATACCGATTACACAATCCGTTTCTTCGATCCCGGCTGAGGCCAAAACATTCTTGGCCTTCAATTCATCTTTTGGAAGAACCGTCAGAAATAAATTTTTATCCTCAACCAAGATGTTTATAAATTTTAATAGCTCCAGATAGTACTCCACCACGTGCCGATCATGATAACCCTGCAGCTTAATACGTTCGGTAAGAAATCTTCCTCTGCCTTTATAGTTAAATCCGATACGTTTCCTAATCCCCATTATTTTTGCTAATAAACTATAACGGTGATCCAAAGAAAAATCAAAACAAATATCAAAATGCTCTTTTTTTATCCCCCAGATAAGTTCAAGGGCACTCCATAAACCATTAAAAAATGACTCCTGGTAAATTTTCTTAAGATCCCCCCGGGAAAGTGCGAAAACTTTATTTATTTGAGGATTACTTTCTAAGATCGGCTTAACCCGTAAATTTGACCAGTAACCGATAAAACTATCCGGATGTTGCCGCTTCAGCGCCTTAATTACCGGCGTAGCAAATAAAACATCTCCTATGCCAAAGGGGTTGATAATTAAAAATTTATTCATCTTTTAAAATCATCCTCAAACCTCTCAATATCATCCTCCCCTAGATACGCGCCTGTTTGCACCTCCACAATTCTTAATGGCTGATTAGTAGCATTCTCTAAACGATGCTTTTTGCCTTTGGGTATATACATACTTTGGTTACTCTGCACCAGGGAAAATTTCTGGCCGCTGACCACCTTGGCCTCTCCGGAAACCACTACCCAATGTTCAGCGCGGCTTTTATGCCGCTGCAGACTTAAGCGTTTATGCGGGGTAATTTCAATAAGCTTAATCTTAAAGCCGATCCCCTGCTGTAAAACCGTAAATGAACCCCACGGCCTTCTCTCCGTTAAATGCACCAAATGCTCTTTGCGGTTTAAGGACTTCATCAGGTCAACCAACTTCTTAACATCCTGGGTCCTGCCCCTATCACAAACCAAGAGGGCATCTGGAGTATCCGCAATAATTGCATCTTTAATGCCAATGGTCGAAACCAACCGATTCCCCTTAGAGAATACACAAACGCCCTGACTATCTAAATTCAGAGTATCGCCGCTAACAATATTGCCCCTTTTGTCTTTCGGCAAGATTTCCGATAAAGCCTCCCAGCTGCCTAAATCTGTCCAATAAAAATTAGAGGCAATCAACGCAATACGCTTGGAGTGTTCCATAATCCCATAATCCACCGAGATGGCTTTAATCTGCGGCCAAACCTTGCCAATATCATCAACGGAATTTATCAATTGCAGATTAGCATACAATCCGGGTAAATATTTTTTAACCTCATCCAGAAAAACCGAAGCTTTCCAGATAAACATACCGCTATTCCAATAAAAACATTTATTTTTAAAATATTTTTTAGCCTGATTTAAATCCGGCTTTTCCAGAAACTTCGCAACTTCCCAGTAACCATCTTGCTTTTTATTTACTTTTATATAACCATATCCGGTAGACGGCGCGGTAGGCTTAATGCCAAGAGTAACCAGAAGATTATTTTTAGCGCAAGTGATGGCTTTCTTAATGGTCTTTCTAAAATTTTCCATTCGCTTAATATAATGATCAGAGGGCAGAACCAAAAGCACCGCATCTTTATCCAGTTGACTGATTAACTTTGCGCACAACCCCACTGCCGGAGCAGTATTCTTACCTTCTGGCTCTAAAATTATATTCTTATCCGGAATACGAAATTTAACAATCTGAGCCTTAACTTCATAAAAATAAATTTTATTGGTAATAATATAAGTATGCGCCGGATCCACCACCCCTCTTAATCGCTGGATGGTAGCCTGCAACAGGCTTTCCTGACCAATAATTTTCATAAACTGCTTTGGTTCAAGCTCGCGGGAAAACGGCCAAAACCTGCTTCCCACTCCTCCGGCTAAAATTACGGCATAATTCATTTATTCAATGCCTCCTTCACCTTATTAAATACCTCATCCACGGTTATGTCAATTAAACTCGATTTCTCAATCACTATATTCCCGCTGCCCCACGGCCCCCAGCGTTGCGCAGTCTTACCCGGCAAATCATTCCTAAACAACGCTAACACCGGCGTACCCACGGCCGCCGCCAAATGCATTGGCCCGCTATCCCCTGAAACAAACAAGTTGCCTCGCTTCAATAATGCCGCTAATTCCGGCAAAGAAGTTTTATTGATCATATTTATAATGCTATCATTTACCTTGATCGCTTCTTGAGACAAACCCACCATAATCACTTTTAAATCCAACTCAGATCTAATCCGTTGTGCTAATTCGCCAAACCGTTCAATCGGCCACTGTTTAACCGCGTCGCTCGTAAAAGGATGGATAATGATAATTTTTTGGTTAATAAAATATTTGTATAAATTATCACTTACTTTAATCGCTAACGACTTATTTTGCGTTTTTGCCCCCAGCAACCCTACTAACTCCAAATTGCAATCTACCTCATGCCGATTACCTTGATGTTTGTTATCTTTTAATTTATGGGTAAGTAAAAACCCCCATTTCCTAGCATAACCCACGCGCACAGGAATGCCGGCTAAAAAAATACTCTGGTGTGCTTCTTTAGTAGGATTCAGGACAACACAAAGATCAAACCTGTACTTCCTCAGCCCTTTTCTAATTTGATCCCAAACGACTACCTGATCAGCACATTCCACCGCCTTCGCCAACTCGCCAACTGTAGAATTTACCGCTAAAGTAAGCTGGGCCTGCGGATATCTTTCTTTCAACGCCCGGATGGCCGGGATATTCAATAAAAACTCACCAAACCGGTCATTACGTATGACTAGTATTTTCTTGATCATCGCAAATAGGCATTTCCATTACGCGCATTTTTTTTCTTAAGGCTTTAGTTAAAATTTCAAAGGCATTATCCGCATTTTTTAACTGCGGCTCTAAATTTAAAAAACTTGCTCTGCGCATAAGCTGACAATGCGTAAACCAGTCCTGCAACTTAACGCCAAATAAAATATTTAATAACAGGGTTGATAAATAATTTTTGACTTTCGTTACCCGGGCACCCAAAACGATATCCGTCCCAGAATTCTTAATCGCCTCCAAAAGTTTAAGATAATCACCCGGAGCAATTCCGAAGCCCTCATTTTGAATAAAAATAAATTCACCGGTGGCATTTTGTACGCCTGTACGCACCGCCGCCGCTTTTCCGCGATTACTGACATGATGGATAACCTTTAAACTGGTCAGGGAAAGCCCCCTTAAGATTGATTCAGTGTTGTCTTTAGAACCATCATTAACCACAATAATCTCTTTTTCGATGGCCAAATCGTTAATTTTATTGATCACCGATTCAATCGTCTTTTCTTGGTTATAAACCGGTAAAATTACAGAAATCATCTTTACAGCTCCTATCTAAATTTTTTCGGTCTCTCTGTCCGAAATTTTTCCTAACGCTAGCGCCAGGCCAATTAAAAACCAGAAGATCATTACCAACCGCGAATGATAAAGGCTGGTTTCAGTAAGTCCGTTAATTAGGAAGGCTATAATTGCCGCAAAAACAGATACAGAAAAAGCCTTTAAAAATGGATCGCTATTTTTCTTAAAGACCATCCAGGCCTTCTTAAGTACAACCAACAGGAAAACCAAAAATACCCCTAAGCCCAACATCCCCACCTCCGCCGCCATTTGTAAAAAACTATTATGCGCATAAATAGTATCCGGAGTCTTAGTCGTCGCTTCCACCGCGGCTAATTTATATTTACCATAATTTTTAGAAAAAGTATTAACTCCTACCCCGATAAATGGGTGCTGGCTAATCATATTCACAGTATTACGATAAATGCTCAGCCTCACATTATCCGTGAGCATAATCATCGGACTGTAATTAACGCTTTTAGCCCATTCTTTAATATTCTTAGGCATTACAAAAGGATAAATAATAAGCAATAAA
>JAZDLL010000081.1:0-8081 GCA_043802105.1 Candidatus Omnitrophota bacterium | reverse complement strand
AATCTCTTCTTCCGGGCTTAAAACAATATCAATGTTACATCCGGTAAAATTACCTAAATCGTCCAGCGCAAAAATATTTAGTGGGTCGGACATCGCCACCGTCAGGGTGGCGCCGATTTTAGACAACGGAATGGTATTATAAAGTTTGGCCATACGTTCCGGAATTAAATTAATTACCTCAGAGTCAAACCTAAATTTAGCCAAACGCAAAGTCGGCATATAAAGCTGCTCGGAAAATAAAGACAATAAAATCTCTTCAGTAATAATTCCCTCCTCCACCAGGACCCTTCTTAAGGGAACTCCTTTTTCTTTTTGTAAGCTCAAAGCCCGCTCTAATTGCGCCTTGGTAATTTGGCGGCTTTTAAGCAGTATGGCGATAATATTTTCTTTTAAGGAATGCATAGCTTATTCATCCGGCGTAGTTACCCGCATGACCTCTTCAATGGTGGTGTACCCCTTTAAAGCCGCCTCCAACCCCGCCTCGCGCAAAGTAACCATTCCTTCGCTGCGCGCCTGCTGTTTAATAAACTGCTCTTGCGAGCCGGTAAGGATCAAATCCCGGATCTTCTGGCTGAGCTGAAGAACTTCGGCGATTACGGTCCTGCCTGAATATCCGGTATTAAAACAATGCGCACAACCTTTGCCCTTATAGAATTGTAATTTACCGATTTTATTCAGATCTAGTTTTAAGCTTGCAGCAATCTCATCCTTAAGTAGGTAGGCTTCCTTGCAAGATAAACATATCTTACGCACCAATCTCTGGGCCAGAACGCAGACCAATGAAGAATTAATTAAATACGGCTCCACCCCCATATTCACTAAGCGCACCACCGCCCCGGCGGCAGTAGTGGTATGCAATGTGGAGAGGACCAAATGGCCGGTGAGCGCACTTTTAATCGCAATATCTACGGTTTCATAATCACGGATTTCTCCGATCATAATGATATCCGGGTCTTGGCGCAGAATGGAACGCAGGGCAGCGGCAAAGCTTAAGCCGATCTCTGGCCGGGAGGTGACCTGGTTGATGCCTTCCAGCTGAAACTCTACCGGATCTTCTACGGTAACAATATTCTTATCCGGGCTATCCACGGATTTTAAAATCGCATAAAGTGTCGTAGTTTTTCCGCTTCCGGTGGGGCCGCAGACCAAAATCATACCATGCGGCAACAAGGATACCTTACCCAGAACTCCTAAACAATAATCACTAAACCCGAGTTTTTTGGTATCCAGATTTGCCTGCGACTTATCCAAAATACGTAAAGCTACTTTCTCGCCAAAGCTTGACGGCAGAATAGAAACACGAAAATCCACCTCCCGATTTAATATCTTTATTTTAAAACGCCCGTCCTGAGGAAGGCGGTGCTCAGCGATATCCAACTCCGCGATAACTTTAATCCGCGATACGATACAAGCATGCATGTTCTTAGGCGGCGCCTTCTGCTCGGCCAGCATTCCATCGATACGAAAACGCAGGCGTAATTTCTTCTCAAACGGTTCAACCAAAACATCGGAGGCCTTCTTTTTTATGGATTCTTCTAAAATCATATTCACCACTTTAATTACCGGCGCTTCCAGGCTGATGCGGCCCAGTTCCTGATCGCTGACAGAAACCTCCTTTTCCTCTTTGATCAACTCAATAGAAGAAACCGTCATTTCCTTAACTAAATCGTCAATGATGCCTTTAGCGGTATCCGGATAGGATAATTCAATCGTTTGGTTAATGTCGGCAACCGAGGAAATTATCGGATTAATTTTAAAACCGGTGAGACTCTGCACATGGTCGATGGCAAAGATATTAAGCGGATCGGCCATCGCCAAAGTAATGGTATCGCCCATTTTAGAGATGGGAATAATCTGGTAATGCCGGGCAATCTCGACCGGGATTATTTTGGCAATCTCCAGATCGATCTTAAAACGTTTTAAATCAATTAAAGGTAAGCCTAACCCTTCGCTGAGGGTGGAAATCAGCTCGTTTTCTTTAACAAACTTAAGTTCAATAATAATATCGCTGAGCTTTCCGCCTTTGGCAGTCTGCACCTTAAGCGCTTGCGCAAGATGCTCAGCGGTAATAAGCTTGTTATGAATTAATATTTCGGTAAGCCGATCTTTGAGTGAGAGCATGTGGGAGTAGCTTTTTTTACTTTACTCCTTATCCTTGTAGTATTTCTCGATTGCTCTTTTAATATCGGAGGAGGTGGAAACAAAAGTCTGCACGCTACAACCGCTGAGCAACTCCACATCTTCTATGGCCTGGATATTTAAAGGATTGGACATCGCCAAAGTAAGGTTGTTACCGATCTTATCGATGGGCACCAGCAAATACTGCCGGGCCACTCTACCGGGAATAATACTGGTAATCTCCATATCCACATCATAATTACCTAGTGGCAGATAAGGAAAACCGTACTGGGCGGTCAGGGCTTGGGCGATATCATCCTCTTTAACAAACCCCAGCTCCACCAGGATCTCGCCGATTAACCCGCCTTTTTCTTTCTGCAGGTCTAAACCCTGATCCAGCTGAGCCTGGTTGACAATCCCACGCTCCAGCAGCAGTTCCCCTAATGGCTTATTATTAATTCTCCTGATCACTTTAGTAAACCCCTCGTTTAAGAAACCACAACTTTATTTTTTCCGCCGGCTTTAGCTTTCTTTAACAGCTCCTGAGCCTTAACGACCAATTGCTCAACTTGCACCCCATCCAAGGGGTTCTCGCTAACCCCGGCGCTAAAAGTGAGGCAGCTGCTGTTATCCGGATCTGCGCAAAAGGAGGTTTGAATTTTTTTACATATCTGCTTGGCCACCTCATGCGCCTGACGTTTATTTTTCTCAGGAAGGATAAGCGAAAACTCATCGTCATCCGTCCGGCCCACTCGATCAACTTCGCTAATACACTCGCACATTAAGACTGCAATTTTCTTAAGCGCTAATTCTGCAGAAATTAATCCAAACTTCTGGCGGTAATTTTTAAAGTTATCAATATCAAAAATAATAAAAGCGCAAGGCCGTTGATAAGCAATCGCCCGGCTAATTTCTTCTTGCAGCCGGTTTTTAATAAAGAAACGGTTATACAGGCCGGTCAGCCCATCCCGGATCTCTAGTTTCTCAACCCGGTGCGCCAGAGCATCATTCTCAATAGCCACGGCGAGCTGTTTAGTAAAGATATTCAAAAGCTCGATATCATCTTTAGCGTAAGAAAAATTATCCCGGGTATTGGCGATGGCCAATACCGCCTTAACCGTATCTTTTAAAAATATCGGCATAGCTAAACAATTTTTAACCTGAAATTTAGTCAGAAAATCCACCGTCAGGTTATCCGGCAATACATTCTGTTTATCTAAAACTACAAGCTTGTTGGAATTAAAAACTTTATTATAAATATCTTCTTGGGGGCTAACCTGGACGGTCATCAAATAATCTGATTTTATTCCTTCGGAGACTTTCATATAAAAGGATCCCTGCGGCTCGTCCTTAAAAAGTAAAAACGCAGTTTCCGAATTAGCCAAAGCGCGGGATTTTTGGACCACAACTTTTGAAATCTCTTCAAATTTTGACCCGCCGGAAATAAGCGAGCTAATTTGCATTAAATTAGAAAGCACGATTATTTTTTTCTGGATCTCGATATTAATTTTAGTGGTCTTTTCACTGTAATCTTTAAGCTCATCCATATTGCTACGGATACGATAGGTAAGCTGATTTAAAACACTGCTTAATTCCCCCACCTCATCGTTGTGCTGGACCTCTAGTTTACAGTTAACATCTCCGGCAGCGATAAATTTGGCTTGGTTGGCGATGGAAGTTAAACGGTCGAAAATTTCCTTAATTACTAAGAGGCCGACAATCGCCAAAAATACACTCACCGCCAAATAGATTAAGATATCAAGTTTAAACCCGAATCTCGGAAAGATATAAATCGAAAGCAGATAAACGCAGACTAAGAAAGGCAGAATAAACATCAGCTGAAAAGCCACCATTAGCTTATGTTTAATCGTACGTGAATTTAAGGAAAAACGGTTCTGTTTATTCTCCACAATTCTCCTTAATTTTAAATAATTATTCAAATAATTATACTCTTTAACTCCTTATCTGGCAACAGTTTTATTGCTTGAGCACCTTGGCTTTAAATCACACCCGGGTGCGTACCGGCCTATCCAATAAGGCCGGGTACCTAGCGAAATATACTTGATAGCTAAAAACAAGAACAACCCGACTGCTTAAACTCTTCGATTAAATATTCCTTATCAATTCCGGTATCAATAAAATCCCAGGGGAGTACTGAGGCGGTTGATTTTTCAGCCAGATATTTCTGCGGATCAACCCCGGTTTCAGCAAATGCCTCCTGCCACTTGGTAAAATAAAAATAGTTGCTCCAGGCGTCAAACCTGGCCCCTTTTTTATACGCACACAGAATAACCTTACCCAGAAGCCGATCCCCGCGGGAAAACACTCCTTCTAAAAAACCCATCTGAAAATCATGGAAATTAAATTTAAACCTTTTGTTTTTACAGTGGCTCCTTAAATAACTTTGTTTTTCTTTGATCGCTTCCAGCGAATCCATCTTTAGCCATTGCAAGGGAGTGTGCGGCTTGGGAATTAACGGGTTAATACTGATATTAATCTGGGCAGCCGTTCCATTAATTTTTCTTTTTTCATCCGAAGCTTTTTGAGCAAAATCAATTATTCCCTGCAAATCCTCCTGCCTCTCGCCGGGTAAACCAATCAGAAAATATAATTTTAAATGCTGATAACCTGCCTGGTAGGCCCGGGCAATCGCCTGGAAAAATTCCGGCTCTGAAAAATCTTTAGCTAACGCCTCGCGCAATCTAGGGGTGCCGGCCTCCGGCGCAAAAGTCAACCCGGTTTTTTTTATTTTAGCAATCAGCGTAGTCACATCCCCTAACAAAGCCTTGGCTTTTAATGAAGGCAGCGATAAATTAACCGCCCGCTGACTAAAGCGATCAGTCAAATCGGCAACTAGAGTTTCGATACCCGGATATTCTCCTACGGATAAGCCGGCTAAAGATAATTCTTCGTATCCGCTGCAGGCATAGGCAAGATCAGCTAATGAAATTATTTTTTCCTTACTTCTTAACCTTAAAGGATAATATTGCGAACGGGCCTGGCAAAAACGGCAGCGGTTAGGACAGCCGCGCATAATTTCTAGAGTGATCCGGTCATGAATTGTCTGCACATAAGGCACCATCCAATGGTCGGGAAAATAAGCAGCATCAAAGTCACTCACTATCCGTTTTTTTATTTTTAGAGGCAAGCTGGCAAATCTTGGTGAAAAATTAACCAGAGACCCGCCCGGATCATAATCCGCCCGATAAAGAGCCGGGGCATAAACACCTTCGATCTTAGCCAGCTGAATCAAGAGATCCTCTTTAGTTAATCTGGCCGCTTTATAATCATCTTTATATTTACGGTATAAATCCAACAGCTCCACCACTGCCTCTTCGGCTTCCCCGATGATAAATAGGTCAAAAAAATCAGCCAGCGGCTCCGGGTTAAGGGTGCAGGGTCCTCCGCCAATGACCAAAGGATACCCTTGATTCCGTAAACCGGACTCTAAAGGTAATCCCGCCAAATCCAGTATACTTAAAACATTAGTATAATTTAATTCGCTCCCCAGAGAGAATCCCAGCAGATCAAAACTAATCAGCTCCTGGTTAGACTCCCAGGAAAAAAAACGCCGGCGAGCGCTTTTTAAAGCAGCTTCCATATCCTCCTCCGGAGCAAAGAATCTTTCGCAAATTACATCCGGAATATTATTTAAAACCCCGTAAATGATCCGCAATCCTAAATTGCTCATCCCGACTTCATATAAATCCGGAAAACCTAAAGCAAAGCTTAAGCCCGCCGAGCTAAAATCTTTCTGGCCAGCGTTCCATTCATTGCCCAAATATTGTGCGGGCCGGTGTACGTTAACCAACAAATCTTCAATCATGTAAATAATTTTCCTGATAATGAATCAAGCTCCCCCGCGCTGAATGTCACCCGGCGCTTATTTGATTTGCGCCGGTGTCCGCCAGGTGGCGGATGTGCGGGGCGATGCACATTAACTAATAAATCTTCGATCATAATTTAAAATACATTTCGGGTGCGATCAATATTAACCAGGATCCCTAAAGCAATAAAAGTCACCAAGACACTAGAACCGCCATAACTCATTAGTGGTAAAGGCAACCCCACTACCGGCGCCAAGCCTAAATTCATCGCAATATTAATAAATACCTGCAAAGCCAATAACAGCGATATGCCATAGGCCAATAACCTGCCAAAGGCATCTTGTGTCCTTTGCGCAATGATAAAACCTTGACGGACAATTAAATAATACATCAGGATCAAAAGAAAACTGCCTAAAAACCCCCACTGCTCCGAAAAGGTGGCAAAGATAAAATCCGTATGTGATTCCGGCAAAAAATATAATTGGCTCTGCGAACCGTGTAGCCAACCGCGACCCAAAAACCCGCCGGAACCAATGGCGATCCGCGATTGAATTACCGTATATCCGGCACCCAAAGGGTCGATATTCGGATTAAGAAAAACCAGCAACCTTTGTTTCTGATAATCGTGCAAAAAATGCCAGAAAAAAGGCAAAGGAAAAATTAACGTCGCTAGCAGTAGGAAAATATATTTTAATCGCACATTGGTTAAATAAAGCAGCCCCACAAAGACCAGCATCAACATTAAGCCGCTGCCTAAATCCGGCTGCTCAATAATCAAAAACATCGGCATGGCTACGAAGATAAAGGGTAAAATTATACCTTGAAAAATACCGAATTTTCCGGATAAAAGCGAGGTATCATCGACGGATTTACGGCTAAAATACCTGGCTAAAAATATTATGATTGCCAATTTGGCAAACTCCGAAGGCTGAAAATTAAACCAGGCAATCTTAAGCCAGCGCTGCGCCCCCAACCTAACTACACCTAAACCAAAAACTAAAAGTAAAAGAAATAAAGCTACCCCGTAAATAAAATAATTAGCATCCCAGAGTTTACGGTAGTTAAACCTGGACATAAAAAAGAAACAAACCAGTCCCATGATCAACCAGAGCATCTGGCGTTTATAGATATCCTGCCACTGCGCAGCTTCTTTTTGGTAAGTGCTGCTATAAATAGATAAGATCCCTAAGCTGACGATAATTAAAGCCAAAATCAGAATCTTAAAAAACGAGCTTCTCATCTTATTGCGCCTCCAGTAACCCCTGATTATTCATCGCGGCGATTATTTGTTTAGCTATCACGCTGGCGGCATGGCCCGGCCCGCCATTTTCTAGAAAAACGCAGATTACATATTTTGGTTTATCCACCGGAAAAAAACCTACAAACCAGGCATGCGTAGCGCCCCGCGATACCTGGGCGGTTCCGGTTTTTCCGGCCACTTTTACCGGCAAATCAGCTAAGGCACCGCCTGTACCTTTGGGATCCGAAACCACTTTAGCTAATCCCTGGGCAACCACCTCAAAAGTATTTTTCTTAAAAGGCACTCCCGTAAACCTCTTCTTCTTAGCCGACAGATCCAGGCCTCCTACGGCTTTAACAATATAGGGGCTTAATAAATATCCGCGATTGGCAAACACCGCCAACATATTCGCCGCCTGCAGAGGAGTAACCAGGCATTCTGCCTGGCCGATACTTAAATTTGCCGTGTCCCCGTCAAACCAATTCTGAAATTTATTTATCTTTCTCCATAAGGGAGACGGAATAAAACCGCTGGTTTCGCCGGACAACTCAAAACCTACCACCCTGCCTAAGCCTAATTTTGCAGCATAATCATGGATATTCTGCCCGCCCAGCAGCAGGCCGGTCTTATAGAAAAATACATCACAGGAACGGGCAATCGCTTGAAAAATATCCACTGTTCCATGCACATCCCAACAGTTAAATCTTCTGGCCCCCACCAGGGTTGAGCCCTGGCAAACAAAATTCGTGGAAAGGTTTATTTTTTTTAATTCCAGTCCGGCAGAAGCCAGTACTATTTTAAAAACCGATGCCGGCGGATAGCTTGATCCGATAGCCCGATTGATTAACGGCCCGCTGGAGTCATTGAATATTCCGGCAATCTGCCGAAAGCGCTGA
>JAZDLL010000079.1:0-9389 GCA_043802105.1 Candidatus Omnitrophota bacterium | reverse complement strand
GAGGTCGGTTTTGTACAGTCAGTACGCAAGTTTATTGTGATTGCCAAGGGTATGCCCAGCTGCATTAACGGTCAGATCGTGGAGTTTGCCAACGGCATCCTGGGTTTAGTGATGGGTTTTACTGAGGAAAAAGTACAGATTTTGGTACTGGGAGACCCCATCGGTATCCGTGCTGGAGATGAAGTTTATAATAAAGGAAAATCTCTTACTCTGCCGGTAGGGGATGCTTTTGTCGGCAGGGTAGTTGATGCGCTTTGCCGGCCCTTAGATGGCTTGGGCCCGGTGGTTTCTTCGCAGATGCTTCCGGCATTTATTGTGGCCCCCGGAGTTATGGATCGCCAACCGGTTAACCAGACTTTAGAATCCGGTACTTTGATTATCGACGCGATTATCCCGTTGGCCAAAGGCCAAAGGCAGCTTTTAATCGGTGACCGAATCACCGGAAAAACTTCCGTAGCTTTAGATGCGATGATTAATCAGAAGGGCAAAGATGTTATTTGTATTTACTGCTGTATCGGTAAACCCTATTCCAGCCTGGTTAAGGTTTTGGATGTCCTGCGCGAAAAAGAAGCTTTAGATTATGTGATTGTGGTTTCCGGCGTAGCTAGCGTTTCTACCGGCGAACAATATTTAGCTCCTTATACCGCCTGTACTTTGGGGGAGTATTTTATGAGCCAGGGCAAAGATGTGCTTTTAATTGCCGATGATCTGACTAAGCATGCCTGGGTCTACCGGCAAATTTCGCTTTTATTGGAGCGAGCGCCCGGCCGCGAGGCCTACCCGGGAGATATTTTTTATTTGCATTCACAGATGATGGAACGCGCCGGGCTCCTGAAAAAGGAGCTGGGCGGCGGCTCGATGACCTTTTTGCCGATTGTAGAAATCCTGCAAGGGGACCTTACCGGCTATATTCCTACCAATCTAATTTCCATGACCGACGGGCAGCTTTATTTTTCCACCGGCCTTTTTAATAAAGGGGTAAAACCGGCCATTGACTTCGGGCTTTCCGTTTCCCGTATCGGCAATAAAGCCCAATGGCCGGCGGTCAAGGGTTTAAGTAAATCTCTGCGCCTGGATTATCTGCAATATAAGGAGCTTTTACAGATGACCCAGTTGCGTACCTCCGGGCTATCTCAGGAAGCTGAAGGGCGCTTGCGGCGCGGGGAGGCGATTAGCCAGCTGATTACTCAGGATAAAAACCGTCCGGTTTCTATCGAAGAACAAATCATCTATTTATACTCCTTAAACCAGGGTTTGTTGGATAATTTATCGACGGCACAAATTCGCCAGTTTCGATTAAATATTTTAGCTTATGCTAAAAAAACCAAACCAGAATTTTGTTTGCAGATTCGCCAGAGCAAGCAGCTAAGCGAAGAGCTTAGGGTAATGTTGGAAGAATTGTTAGCTGCCTATCTAAAAGAAGAGGTTAAGTAAACTTATGCAGACAATGGCTGTGATCAAGAAAGATATGGATTTTAACCGCGGGCTTTCTTCTTTGATTGAAGTGTTAAAAAATATCGCGGTTTCGCAATACCGCTCCCTAGAGCATAAGTTTGGCGGCTTTGATAAGTTTATGCGAGCGGTCGAAAGTTATTTTGAATTTATTGATTTTTCGCAGGTGCGCCATCCATTTTTAACCCCGACCAATACCCAGCAGGTAATTGTAGTGGTTACTTCGGATAGCGGCCTGTTGGGCGGCTTAAATATGCAGGTGGTTTCCCGGGCTTTGGCGGAGCTGGCGAATAATCCGGGACAGCTGGTGGTGATTGGCGAACGGGGAAAGATGTATGCCCGTGAAAGCGGCCTACCCTATGTGGCTTTTCCCGGGGTTAATGATGAGGAGCGGCTTGCTCAGGCCTTTCAGTTAAGGGATTATTTGTTTAAAAATGCCCTGGGAGGAAAGTTCGGATTATTAAAAGTGGTCTATCCGCATCCGGTTTCTTTTACGGTGCAGCGGGTGGAAAGCGTAACTTTTTTTCCTTTTTTACCGGATTTTTTAACCGTTCAAAAGCAAAATTCTGATAAAGCTAAGGTGGCGGAGAATGTAATCTTTGAATCTAAACTGGGGGATATCGTAGAATACCTGGTTTATTTATGGATGGGCCAAAAGCTTTATGATATTTTTGGTTTAAGCCGCCTGTCAGAATTTGCCGCTCGCTATGTCCATCTGGAAGACAGTTTGCGCCGGCTTAAAGAGATGGACGCAAAATTAAAATTGCAGTATTTCCGCATCCGGCATGAAATTATTGATCAAAGTATGCGGGAGCTTTTTAGCGCTCGCCTGTTGTATAATGCTTAGTGGTTAGTTAAGTATTAAAAAGGGAAGGTTTTGATGGTTAAGGATAAGGCTAAAGGCAAGATTACTGCGGTGCAAGGCCCGGTGGTCGACGTAAAATTTAGCTGCGCCGATGATGTGCCGAATGTTTACGCGATGTTGCTTACGCATACGATCGAAGACAATGAGGTTTTTCTGGAGGTCGCTGAGCATTTGCCGGGTAACGTTGCCCGGTGTATTGCGATTAATTCTACGACGAATATTCAACGTTATACCGAAGCGGTTTTTTATGGCCCCTCTATCCAGATTCCGGTGGGGGATGGGCTTTATGGCCGGCTGATTAATGTGGTTGGCCAGCCGATTGACCAGGGCGGACCGGTCCAGCATCAAGAAAAAAGTTCAATTAGAAAAACTGATATGGGTAGCCGGATCCGGGTGAGTAAAAATAAGGATGAGCGCCGGAGTTTTGAAGTTATGGAAACCGGGATTAAAGTTATTGATTTACTTGCTCCGTTGGTTAAAGGAAGTAAGACCGGTATTTTAGGCGGCGCTGGGCTGGGTAAGAGCGTTCTGACGTTGGAGATTATTCAGCATATTGTTAAGCGTTATCAGGGTAGCTGTGTTTTTGTGGGTATCGGAGAACGTATTCGCGAAGGAAATGAACTATATTATGAACTGAAGAACCATGATGTTTTGTCTAAAACCATGATGGTCTTCGGCCAGATGAATGAGCCCCCGGGAGCGCGTTTTGCCGTGGCGATGACCGGGATTACTATGGCCGAAGCGATTCAGAAAAAAAACCAGGATGTTTTATTATTCTGCGATAATATTTTCCGTTTCGTTCAGGCGGGTTCTGAGATTTCAACCCTTTTGGGCCGGGTGCCTTCCGAAACGGGTTATCAGCCTACTTTGCTTTCGGAGGTCAGCGAATTTCATGAGCGCATTCGTACGACCAAGGATTCCGGAGGATCAATTACTTCCATTGAAGCAGTCTATGTGCCGGCGGATGACTTAACGGATCCGGCGGTTGTGGCCATCTTTAGTTTTCTGGATTCGGTATTGGTTTTGTCTCGTGAACGCATCCAGCTAGGTTTATATCCGGCGATTGATCCGCTATTATCGAGTTCTTCCAACCTGGATATTGATATCGTCGGCAAACGCCATTTTGATGTGGCTCAGGATGTCATCCGGATATTTCAGCGCTACGAAGAGCTGCGGCGGATTGTTTTGGTGGTGGGGATTGATGAGCTTTCTAGCGCCGACCGGACTATTTATGAGCGGGCCAGGAAGATGCAAAATTTTCTTACCCAGCCATTTTTTGTCGGGGAAGCTTATACCGGTAAAAAGGGAGTTTATGTGACCATTGAACAGACTCTGGAAGGTTGCGAAAAGATTATTTCCGGAAAAGTGGATAATCTGCCGGAGGCAGGGTTTTATTTAATCGGGGCTTTAGCTTAAAGAATTTAAATCAATGCCTAAAAAAATTGATTTACAATTAGCGGAAATTTTAATCGAAAAAAAACTTATTACCCGGGAGAGTGCCGGGGAGTTGTTGCAGGAAGCCGACCGCCCTAGCCAGGACTTAAGGCAGGTTTTAATCAAGCGGAACCTGTTCTCCGAGAAACAGCTCCTGGAGGTTTTGGCGGAAAAATTACAACTTGGCTGTGTTAACCTCAAAGAGCTGAGCATTGATAAATCCATAATCAGCAAAGTCCCTTTAAAAATAGCTTCTTATTACAAATTTATTCCTTTGGCGCTTAAGGGGCGCACCCTGACCATTGCCGTGGCCTATCCTTTGGATATTCAGACGTTGGATGAGATCCGCACACAGCTGGGCCTGGATCTGGAGATGTCTTTGGCCTGTTCGGCCGATGTTTTAGATGATCTGAAAAAATATTATGGCCTGGCGGCGGACACTTTGGAGAAAATAAGTTCCCTGGCTTCTGCCAGTAACGCTACTGAACAAAGCCGGACCCAAGAAGGGGTAGAGGACATTGAGAAGCAGGCTACCGATGCCTCGGTCATAAAATTAGTCAATCAGATAATTTTAGAGGCTTGGCGCAAGCGGGCTACGGATATCCATATTGAGCCTTATCGGGAAAGTTTATCGCTGCGTTATAGGATTGATGGTTTGCTTTATGATGCCAATCTGCCGGGTGAAATAAAAAATTTCCTTAATGCGATTGTCTCCCGGATTAAGATTATGTCTAATTTAAATATTGTTGAACGCCGGCTTCCTCAGGACGGCCGGGCAATCGTAAGAGTCCAGGATCAGGTTTTGGATCTACGTATCTCAACCATCCCCACGCCTTTTGGCGAAAGCCTGGTAATTAGGATCTTGCCTACCCAGATGCTTTTTAGCCTGGAGAAATTAGGCTTAGCCAAGAGCGAGTTGCAGATTTTCGAGAAATTGGTGCAGAAACCGCACGGCATAATTTTTGTTACCGGACCCACCGGAAGCGGCAAGACGACTACGCTTTATTCCTGTCTGACCAGGATCAATACCAAGGACCGTAAAATTATTACGATTGAAGATCCTATTGAGTATGAGATGTCCGGGATCACTCAGATTCAGGTGATGCCGGAGATCGGCTTGGATTTTGCCCGGGGCCTGCGCAGTATCTTAAGACATGATCCGGACGTCATTATGGTCGGAGAAGTGAGGGATTTTGAGACAGCCGAAACGGCGATCCGGGTAGCCTTGACCGGCCATTTGGTATTTTCTTCGTTGCATACTAATGACGCCGCCAGCGGGATTGCCCGTTTGCAGGATATCGGAGTGGAACCATATTTAATTGCTTCCAGTGTTGAGGCATTTATCGCCCAGCGTTTAATCCGGGTGATCTGTCCGCAGTGCAGGTTTGAAGATAAGCAGGCGCCCTTAGAGCTTAGGGAATTAATTGCCAAAGATTTGGGGGTAAAACTGGAGGAGGTTAAAATATTTCGCGGCAAAGGCTGCCTTAACTGTAACGCTACGGGTTTCTTTGGCCGGACAGCGATTTATGAAATTCTCATTGTTGACGAATTGACCAAGGAGATGATTTTAAAGAAAGCCTCTAGTGATCAGATTAAAAGATTAGCTTTGTCCAGAGGAATGCGCACTCTGCGCCAGGATGGCTGGAGAAAAACGATTGCCGGGATCACTACCTTTGAGGAAGTGATCCGGGTAACTTCGGCGCAGGAGGAGATCACCGTCGGCCAAGAAATGCGGGAGGCCAAAACTAGCTATCCTAGCCAGGAGGCTGTTGCGGAAGCCGAAAGCTCAGGTAAACGGGTTTACCGGCGCCTGGATAATAAGATTAATGTCCGTTACAAAGTTTTTGAAACAGAAAATGAATTAATTAAGCGCCAGGACAGCGCTGAAGAGTTGGCAGCCACGAAAAATATCTCCGCAGGCGGCCTGCTCTTTGTCGCCCAGGATAAATTAGCCACCGGTGCGATATTAGAGATCAAAATTCAATTGCCCAATAGCCAGGAGCTGATTGAATGTTTGGCCAGGGTGGTGAGGGTGGAAGAATTGAAGGAGTATCAAGAGTATGATGTTGCTGTTTGTTTTCTGGACTTAACCGGCGCTGAGCGAATAAGATTGGATAAGTATGTGGGAGCGGAAATTGGAGGCCAAGCTAAAATAAATGACAAATTATAATTATCGCGCCAAAAAAGGGCTGCAGGAGATAGTCACCGGAACAATCGAAGCGGCCTGCGAAAAAGAGGCGATTGAAAAAATCAGCGCCCTGGGGTATCTTCCGGTGTCTTTAGAGGAAAGTAAACTTGGCACAAAATCACCCCCGGTGCTGGCGGTAGCGCATAAATCTTACGGCAGGATAAAAGCCAATCAAATTACTATTTTTTCTCGTCAGCTTTCCAGCCTCCTAAAGTCCGGAGTTCCGATATTAACTGCGATTAACATCATTAGAGAGCAATCGGAGAATGTAAGTTTTAAAGCCGTGCTGGCGGGGATCTATAATGAAATTAAGAACGGAGGTACTTTTTCTTCTGCTTTGGAAATTTATCCGAAATATTTTTCCGTTTTGTATATCGCCATGGTGCGCACCGGGGAAAATAGTGGGGCTTTAGCCGGCTCGCTTTTAAGGATCGCCGATTATCGCGCTAAACAAGAAGAGTTGCTCTCGCGTTTTAGGATGGCGATGGCCTACCCCATATTGATGGCTTTAGTGGGAACCGCAACAGTGATCTTTATGTTGACTTTCGTGATGCCTAGATTAATGGGAATATTTTCTAACCTTGGCCAGAATTTGCCGCTGCCCACCCGGATTTTGTTAGCGATCAGTAAAGGTTTAAGCCGCTATTGGTCTTGGATAATCTTTAGCCTGGCGGCAGTAATTCTTTTAATCAGGCAACAGCTTAAAACTAAGATGGGCCGGTTCACCTGGAGCGTTTTAAAATTACATATTCCGATTTTTGGAAAATTCGCCCTGAAAGCGGATCTGGCTTGTTTTAGCCGGACCCTGGAGCTGTTAATCAAAAGTGGGCTGCCGATACTGCGGGCTTTAAAGATATCCGTGCAGGTATTAAATAATGAAGTGATTAAAGAGAAGTTGGCTAAGAGCCATGAAGACTTGGAGCAGGGCGGGTCTTTTGGCCGCAGCTTAAAAGATTCTAAGCTGCTTCCTTTGTTTATGGTTAATCTGATCAGCGTCGGAGAAGAGTCGGGTAATCTGGCTTCTGCTCTGGGGGAAGTCGCGGATTCCTACGAACGCGATACCGATGAAATGATCAGGATTATGAGCAGTTTGCTGGAGCCTTTAATGATTTTAGTCATGGGCTTAATTGTCGGCTTCATCGTGGTGGCGATGCTGCTGCCGATTTTCGAAATAAATATGATGGCCAAATAAATTTTAAAGATGAATAAAAAGCTAAAAGTATTTTTATTTATTTTTTTAGGTTTACTTTGTTTGGGCCAGCCTGCCGCTGCCGAGGATTGGAAGGAGAAAAAAAGCGAACATTTTATCGTGTATTTTAATCAGGATGAAAGTTTTGCTCAGGCAGTATTGGACGGTGCAGAAAAAGATTATCGCAATATCGCTTATGATTTAGGGTATGCGCGTTATTCAGAGTTTTGGACCTGGGATAAGCGAGTAAAAATTTATATCCATCCGGACCGTGCCGCTTTTTTAAAAGCTACCGGCCAGCCTAACTGGTCAGAAGGCATGGCCGATTATACTAATAAACAGATCGTCAGTTATGTTTGGGGTAAGGGGTTTATTGAATCGCTGCTGCCGCATGAGATCGCGCATTTAGTTTTTAGGGATTTCGTGGGTTTCCGGGGGGAAATCCCTCTTTGGCTGGATGAGGGTGTGGCGCAATGGGAGGAGACGGCTAAACGTCAGGAAGTCAAGGACCTCGTTCAGCGCTATTATCAAGATGATAATTTATTATTGGTCAGCGACATTATGAGGTTAAATATTGAGAATTTAAAAGGAAAACAGGGGGTACTCATCAGGGCCACGCGGACCAAAGACAACAAAGACGGGGTGCTTTTTTTAAGCCCGAATAATTTGATCGAGATCTATTATCTGGAATCGGTTTCTTTGATCGGTTATTTGATTGAAAAGTTTGGCTCTAATTCTTTTTCCGGTTTTTGCCGTGAACTGCGCGACGGCAGAAGCGTGGAGGAGGCTTTAAAAATAGCTTATCCTTTGCATATTCGTAGTATTAAAGAGTTTGAGGATGGCTGGCGAGAATATCTAAAATCGGGCGGGTAATTTGATGATCGGGAGGTAAAAGATGGATAAGCGGCAAAAGCAGCACAAACAGCAAAACAGAGGGTGGGGTTTTAGCGCTTTTACGCTGATTGAGTTGATGCTGGTGGTCGTCATTATCGGAGCGTTAGTGGCGATGGTCATGCCCAGGCTTACCGGTAGAGGTGAGCAGGCCCGCGTAGCTGCGGCTAGCGCAGATATTAATGCTAATATTGCTACCGGTTTGAAACTGTATGAATTAGATAACGGAAATTTCCCCAGCACTGCAGAGGGGCTGGGTGCTTTATTGACCAAATCTTCTTCCGCTAGGAACTGGAACGGGCCATATCTGGAAAGAAAGCCTATAGACCCTTGGGGCAAAGAGTATGAATATAAATCTCCCGGTGAGCATCGTAAAGCCGATTATGATCTGTATTCTTTAGGTAAGGACGGGACAGAAAGTGCCGACGATGTTACCAACTGGGAATAAAAAGAAAAAGTCTTCAAGAGGATTTAGTCTTCTGGAAGTAATGATCACCGCCACGGTGCTGGCCTTAGGGTCAAGCTTGATTTATCAGTCTTTTTTTATTGCGGTGGACTCCTTTAATTATTACTCTACTCTTTTAAAAATAACCCCCTGGATGGATGAAAAAATTTGGCAGGCCCAGAATGAGCTTAGACATTTGGGTCCGGCTGCCAGCATCCCCGCCGGCGGAGAGTTGCTGGTTAATAATAAAAGCATTAATTGGAGCTTAGCCCAACGCTCTTTGGACCAGACGGACACCCTCTATCAGATTGACCTGGTGGCTTTTTGGCCGCAAGGACCGCGGCAGGCGAAACTATCAAGATCAGCATATGCACTTCATGCGGAAAAATAAATTAGGGTTTAGCCTGGTTGAGCTGTTGGTGGTTACCTCTATGTTAGGGGTAATTTCTTTAGCTATATTTTCAACTTTTAATAATGGCTTCAAGGTTTGGCAAAAAATCAATAAGCCTTTGGCGCAAGAGGATCTGGGTATTTTCTTGGATAAGCTTAGCCAGGATTTAAATAATTGCTTGAAATCAAGCAGTCTTGCTTTTACCGGTGATCAAAACAATCTAGGGATTCCTACTTTGGCCTTTAGCCCAAGGCTAAAGGCCAGCACTTTAGCCTTGGTGGCTTATACCTACGATCAGCAAACTGGATCATTATCTAGACAACCTAAAGATTTTAGCCAGCTTTACAGCCGGCAGGAAGAAGACCCGGTTATTCTGCTAAAGAACATTGAGTCTTTTAAGTTTGAGTATTATTATTTCGACACACAGAAGCAGGAATATATCTGGAAAGAAGAACCGCTGGGAGCAGGTTTGCCCCTGGCAGTAAGAGTGAGTATAAGTTTAAATGGTTATTCTGAAACCGATAAAATTATCCG
>JAZDLL010000071.1:0-2678 GCA_043802105.1 Candidatus Omnitrophota bacterium | reverse complement strand
TACCCATAAAATAATGATCGAGCCGGCATTGAAATTAGAAGAGGGTAAAGACGAAGAAGAAACTGTTTTTTTGAATGTCCAGAAGATAACCGGCGTAATCGAATCTTATATCCGTAAATATCCAGCGGAATGGGGTTGGATTCATCGCAGGTGGAAGAGTAGGCCAAACTAAAGACACCCGGCGCTTATAAGGAATTGCGCCGGTGTTGTGTCTCTACACAAGAAGGAGGTGTTTAAATGGCAGACGAAGTTAAACAGGAAGAGAAGAAATGTTGTGATGGTAAAAAAACATTGTCTACTTTATTTAAGGTGGTTTTAGGATTAGCCTTTATAGTAGTAGCAGTGTATTTGCTGGTTAGCCGCCATTGGTGGATGCAAACTTGGGTAGTAATTAAAGGTTGCGCTGCTCCATTTTTGGTTTTAGCCGGTTTAATTACTTTAGCTATAGCTAAGGAATAAGGAAATAGTCAATTTTCAAAAATTGGCCCGGTAATCTCTAATTTTAAGATTGGTTACCGGGTCTGTTTTGTTTTTATCTTTACTTTTATTAAGTTTTAGATATAATACCTAAACATGAGTTTTAAGAAGGAAAAAAAATAATGGAAGCTATTTTAAAAAGAGAATTAGTTGTAAACAAAACAGTATGTAGAATAATCGGGATAATGGCTTTTGTTATTTTAACCAGCTTAGGCGCTTTTGTGCGCATCCCCTTGCCGTTTACCCCAGTGCCGATAACTCTGCAGACTTTTTTTGTTTTATTATCCGGGTCCGCCTTAGGCGGTGTTTTAGGCCCGGTCAGCCAAATGTGCTATGTATTATTGGGGATTTCCGGCTTACCTATATTTTCTAAAGGGGGAAGCGGGCTGTTTTATCTTTTTGGCCCAACCGGTGGTTACATTCTGGGTTTTATCTTTTCCAGTCTTTTTATCGCTCAATACATAAAATATAGCCGGGATTTCTTTACCACGCTTTTGATTTTTTGTTTAGGCGACTTAATTCTTTTGTCTTGCGGGGTCATCTGGCTGAAAGTTATTTTAGGGTATTCTCTTCCTAAAACGCTGCTCATCGGATTTTTGCCTTTTATCCCGGGTGATTTAATCAAAGCGTCGGCAGCCGCCCTGGTTTATTTGAGGGTTAAAAACCGGCTCAAGGAAATTTTTTAATACCCCTTAGGTATTTGACAAAATTACCAAATTGTGATAGGTTGTTTTTAAGGCAAGGTGCTGCTAAGTGCACCTTCGGTGCATATTTGTGCTCTAGCTCCGCTTCGCGGAGTTGCCGCAGAAGGCGGCACACCGACGCAATTCCGTTTAGCGTCGGGTGTTTCACTAAATGCGCCTTGAAACGCATATTTGTGCTCTAGCTCCGACTACGTCGGAGTAAATTCCTCCGACTGTCGGAGTAATTTAAGGAGGATTAAGATGAAAATCAGATTAGTATTCATCCTAATATTAAGTTTTTCCCTGGTTGTTTTAAGCGCGGGATCAAATTTTGCCCAGGAACTTAAGGCCAATGCCGATACCTCGGTTTCTTTAGAGCCGGAGGTGCAGTGGTTATGGGGAGAAGTGCTTGTGGTAAATTCCAAAGATAAGACTATACAGGTTAAATATGTGGATTACGACAGCGATACTGAAAAAGAAATAATCATAAACGCGGACACCCAGACTATTTATGAAAATGTCAAATCCCTGGAGCAGATTAAGTCCCAGGATACGATAAGCGTGGATTATGTATTCGGCAAGGACGGCAGCAACCTGGCTAAAAACATAAGCGTGGAAAAACCTGAGAATAACCCAGGTGATTCTAATGACGCGGGCTCAAGAAGCACAGGTCTAATCAATTAAAGAATAGCTTAGTTTGCCTCGCGAAATGCATTCCTATAGGGCAGGATTATTCCTGCCTTATTCATTTTAAACTTATGGATAACATCAAGTTAGTTATTTTTGATCTAGACGGGACCCTGGTCGACGCCTACCAGGCGATAATCCGCAGTTTCAATCATACTATGCGCCATCTAAAATATACCATCCAAACGGATGAAGTTATCCGCCGGGCAGTAGGTTTTGGCGATGAGAATCTTCTGCGCCCATTTGTTAAAGAAGAGGACTTAAAAAAAGCGCTTAAGATATACCGCCAACACCACAGAATATCCCTGGTCCGATATTCCCGGCTTTTCCCCAGGGTTAAAGAATTGTTAAGGTATCTTAAAATGAAAGGATATAAGTTGGCAGTAGCCAGTAACCGGCCGACTCGTTTTTCCCGGATTTTGCTCCGCCATCTGAAATTAACGGGATATTTTGATTATGCGCTTTGTGCCGACAAATTAAAAAACAGAAAGCCTCATCCGCAGATCCTGAACCGGATCATGCGGAAATTATCAGTAAAACCAAAAGAAGCTGTTTATGTGGGAGATATGACTGTGGATGCCGAGGCCGGGAGGCGGGCTAAAGTTATAACGGTTATGGTTACTACCGGTTCAAGCACCAAAAAAGAGCTTAAAAATGAAAAACCATCCTACATAATACCTAAAGTATGGGATTTAACAGGGATTTCCCTTGACACAAGGCTATAGTTTTTATATAGTAATTAACAAGGTATACTGCCTGACATTGTCCAGCCCGTAGGTGGCATTAGGTATGGCATATAAGCGGAGGTTGGTATGAAGAGAATATTAGTTG
>JAZDLL010000060.1:0-22381 GCA_043802105.1 Candidatus Omnitrophota bacterium | reverse complement strand
TAGAAGAGATCGCGGAGGTTTTGCATAAAGATTGCCAGGTGTTGGTGGTTTGCGCCGGAAATGAGAAGCTCTATGCCAGATTACTTAGGCGGAACCTGGAGAATGTCAAGGTTTTTGGTTTTGTTTCAAATACCGAGGAATTAATGGCGACCGCACAGGTAATTATTACTAAACCCGGCGGCGCGACAATTACTGAGGTTTTGATTATGGAGTTGCCGGTAGTATTTTTTAGCGCTATCCCAGGGCAGGAAACCGCTAATGTCAAAGCTTTAGCCGAATATGGTATTGGGGTTAGCCCTAGGAATATTGAGGAGATAAAAAACTTTATTTTGGATTTAAAAAACAATCCGCAAAAAATTCTGGAGTTAAAATACAGGATTAGGGAGATTCGGAAACCGTTTGCTTGTCAGGAGTTAGCTAGTGTTATACGCTAATGTCGTATTAGGCCTGCCGATAGATGGGCCGTTTGATTATTTGGTGCCGGATGGTCTGGAAGCTAAAATTAGCGTGGGAGTAAGGGTTTGGGTAAATTTCCGCAACAAAAAAGAAGTTGCCTACGTAGTAAAATTAAACAATAAAACCAAAATTATAAAATTAAAAGAAATTATTGCGGTTATTGATACCGCGCCGATTTTGGATGAGTGGATGTTGGCGTTGACGCAAGCTTTGGCGAAATATTATTGTTGTTCTTGGGGAGAGGCACTTGAAGCGGCGCTACCGGAAGAGTTAAGGAAAGGTAAAGAGACTGGCCAAGCCCCTCTGGGTTTGGCACTCCCTCGGGCAGGTTGCCCTCGGTCGCTCTTTGTTCAAGGGGTTGACCGGCTACCGGTTTACTTAAGGGAAATCAAGAAGGTTCTGGCGGCTAAAGAATCAGTAATTATTCTGTGTAGCAATATGGCGGCCGTGGAAAAAGTTAAAGAGGAAATTCAGAAGAGTTCGTCAGTGGAAGTTTTTATTGCCTTCCGTAAACAACCTAAAGAGCTGGAGATTTGGGAAAAAATCAGGGAAGCGGATTATTGTGTGGTAGTGGGTATGCGCTCAAGTATTTTTTCTTGCGTGAATAATCTGGGGCTGATCATTATTGATCAAGAAGAGGATCAGGTTTATAAGCAGGAGCAGGTTCCGCATTATCATGCCCGCCAAGTGGCTTTGATGCGCGCACAGATTCAGGGCGCAAGAGTTATTTTGGGCAGCCACAGTTTATCTCTGGAAAGTTTTTATTTATTGCAGAAAGGCCAACTGGAGCTAGAAGTTATTCCCTCTAAATTGGCTTATCCGCAGGTTAAGGTTATCGATGTGCGCCGGCTAGCTTATGCGCAGAGAAAAAGCAAATCTATGTTTTCAAAGTTTCTGGTCGACGCCATCCAAACAGCCTTAGCTGAAAAAGGCAAGGTGCTTTTGGTGATTAATCGCAAAGGCTTTGCTACTACGGTGGCTTGTCATAATTGTCAGGCGGCTTTGAAATGCCCGCGTTGCAATATTAATCTGGTATTTCATTTTGATGAGGATAAATTAAAATGCCATCACTGCAATTTTAAAATGCCGGTGCCTAAAATTTGCCCGTATTGCAACAGTGGCTATATTAAATATTTCGGGTTGGGTACGGAAAAGGTAGAAAGCGAATTAGCCAGGATTTTTCCGCAGGCTTTGCTAGGCCAGGATATCCTGGTTAAGACTGGTGCGGTAATTAATCGTCCGGAGTTGAATTTTGATTTAATCGGAGTAATGGCCATTGATAATTCGCTTAACCGGGTGGATTTTCGGGCAGCGGAGAAGACATTTTCTATGCTTTCCGGCATCATGAGCTTGACCGCCAAGAAAGTAATTATTCAAAGCGCCAATGCCAATCACCATTGTTTTCAGGCACTGATTAAGAATAACCCGCTGCTTTTTTTAAAAGAGGAGCTAAAACAGCGCAAGCAGCTTAATTTTGCTCCATTTAGTCATATGATCTTGCTTAGAATAAGAGGAGCGCAGTTGGATAAAGTTAAAAAAGCCTCGCAAGATTTATTTGGAAGATTAAATAAGATTAAAACCGCCAGCCTAAAACTGCTCTCGCTTAATCCCGGGCAACCGGCTCAGTTGCGGGGGAATTTTTATTACCAGATATTAATGCGTGCACCCAGCGTAGAGAAAGCCAGCGATTTTTTAAAATTACACTTAAAAGAAACGCATTCTTCAGGTATAATAGTGACCATAGACGTAGATCCGGTATAGTCATAGATGAAAGTAGGTAGTTGAACATGAAAATAGTTTTTTTGGGCAGCGCACATTTTGCCGTTGTGGCTTTAAAAGCTTTAATTGAAGCCAAGCATGAGGTGGTCTGCGTGGTCACTCAGCCGGATAAGAAAAAAGGCAGGCACCTGCAGGTTAGTGGTACAGATGTTAAAAGCATAGCCATGGCTGCCAAGCTTAAAATATTCCAGCCGGTGAATATTAATAGCCAAGAAAGCGTAAAATTCTTAAAAGGCCTGGAGGCGGATCTTTTCATCATCGTCGCCTATGGCCAGATCTTGTCTCAAGAAGTATTGGATATTCCTAAGCTGATGCCGGTTAATATTCACGCTTCGCTTCTGCCGCGCTACCGGGGGGCGGCTCCGATTAACTGGGCGATAATTAATGGCGATAAAAAAACCGGGGTTACCATTATGTATGTTGTTTTAAAGATGGACTCCGGCCCGGTGATTATGCAGCAGGAAATAAAAATTGAAGATAAAGATACCGCCTCAAGCTTAGAGGAGAAGCTCAGCCTTTGCGGATCCGAGCTACTGATGCAGACGCTGGTGGTTATTGATCAGCGGGATTATCGTTTAGTGGAACAGGATGAAGAACAGGCGGTCTATGCCCCCAAGATGAAAAAAGAAACCGGCCTAATTGATTGGAATACTTCGGCGGTAAATATTCATAACCAGATAAAGGGGGTGATCCCCTGGCCGGGGGCATTTACCAGTTATCGTAAAAAGTTATTGAAAATATTTCGCGCTCAAGTTTTGCCGATATTTCCTAGCCATAAGCCTGCCTGTGGCGAAGTGATCCGGGCGGATAAACATGGTATTGTGGTGGCTTGCGCCAAAGGTTTTTTAGAGATTAAAGAGCTGCAGCTGGAAGCTGGCAAACGTATGTCGGCGCAAAATTTTATCATCGGACACCAACTGGCCGTAGGTGAGGTATTGGGGAGAAAGTAGTTGCAAGATTTCATCCTTCTGTTATAATTATTTTCTATGCCAGAATTAAGGAAAGATCCAATTATAGGTAGGTGGGTAATTATCGCCACCGAACGAGCCCGCCGCCCCGATCAATTTGTCGGCCATCTCCATGATCCCGAAGAGGAGAAGGCTTGTCCATTTTGTGAGGGCAGAGAAGGAAAGACTCCGCCTGAAATTTACGCTGTCCGGACACGTAATCCTACGCGTAACGAACCGGGTTGGGACCTGCGCGTTATTCCCAGTATTTCTCCTTTCTTAAGAGTGGAAGGTGACCTGGATCGCCGGGGAAACGGCGTTTATGATGTAATGAACGGGGTAGGGGCGCATGAGATTGTCGTTGAGACCAATCAGCATATCGCCAATATGGCGGATTTAAGCGAAGAGCAGATTACCCGGGTGCTCAATTGTTATTCTGATAGAATCCTGGATTTGGAAAAAGATACGCGCCTAAAGTATGTTTTAGTATTTAAAAATTACGGCAAAGGCTCAGGCAGCACAGGAATCCGCCATGCCCGCAGCCAGTTAATCGCTACTCCGGTTAATCCTAAACGGGTAAAAGAAGAATTAACCGGGGCGCGGCTTTATTATGAATATCATGAGCGTTGCGTGTTCTGCGATTTAATTAAGCAGGAACTGGCGCAAAAAGAACGAGTGATTTTAGATTATGATGGTTTTGTTGCGGTTACCCCCTTTGCCGCGCGTTTTCCTTTTGAAACCTGGATTTTACCGAAAAAGCATTGCAGCGACTATACCTGCATGGATGCAGAGACCAGAAGAAATCTGGCCAAGGTGCTTAAAGCCGTGCTTTTAAAGTTAAAAAAAGGGTTGAATGACCCGGATTATAATTATGTTATTCATACCGCGCCTTTTCGCCGGCAGAAGGTAGGTTACTGGAAGACGATTGATCTGGATTATCATTGGCATATCGAGATTATGCCGCGCTTGACCAAGGTGGCGGGTTTTGAATGGGGCACGGGTTTTTATATTTGCCCGCTTCCGCCTGAAGATACCGCTAAATTTTTAAGAGAGGTACAAATTTAATGGGTGAATTAAGAAGAGATCCGGTAGTTGGCCGCTGGGTGATTGTGGATACGGATCATCCCAAGAAGCCGGAAGATTTTAAATATGAGCAGTATATTCCTACCGGAGGCCTGTGCCCATTTTGCTATGGCAATGAGTTTATGACCCCTCCGGAGATTAGCTGTTTTCGCGATCCGGGCACCGGGGCCAATACTCCCGGCTGGCAAGTGCGGGTGGTCGCCAATAAATTTCCCGCTTTACAGATTGAAGGTGAGCTTGATCGTCGGGGATTGGGTATTTATGATATGTCTAACGGTATTGGCGCGCATGAGGTTTTAATTGAAAGCCCCTATCACAATAAAGATATTTCAGATTTTTTGCCTCAGGAAATCGAAAGTTACCTGAAGATGTGCTGTGTGCGCTCAGCGGATTTAGGTAGAGATAGCCGTTTTAAATATATTATGGTCTTTCGTAATTACGGCTCGGCTGCCGGAGCTTCCCTGGAGCATCCGCATACGCAGTTAGTGGCTTTACCGATGGTGCCTAAAAATGCGCTGGAGGAGATTCACGGAGCCTTAGATTATTATAATTACCGGGAGCGTTGCATATTCTGCGATATTATTCGCCAGGAGATTCAGGATAAATCCAGGATAATTTTAGAAAATAAGTATTTTATCTCATTTTGCCCGTTTGTTTCCCGGTTTCCGTTTGAGATTATGATTATGCCCAGACAGCATAGCGGTTATTTCTGCCATATGTCGCCGGAGGAGATGGCGGAGCTGGCGCAGATTTTAAAGGATACCTTAGCCAAATTAAAAAAAGTATTTGTAAATTTGTCATATAACTATATAATTCATTCTGCGCCGATTAACGGGGATGCGGGTGTTGAGTATTACCATTGGCACCTTGAGATTATGCCAAAGTTGACGCAGGTTGCAGGTTTTGAGTGGGGAACGGGTTTTTACCTCGATCCAACCTCGCCGGAATTAGCCGCGCAATATTTGAAAGCCGTAAAAGATTAAATATAAACTATAACCATAACTATAAGGGAGGATGCAATGGCTGTGAAAGTTGGAATTAATGGTTTTGGCAGGATTGGACGTTTAGTAGCCCGGGCGATCTTAGAGAAAAACAGTAAAGATATCGAGCTAGTGGCAATTAATGATTTAACCGATGCCAAGAGCAACGCCTATCTTTTTAAATATGATTCTGTGCACGGACGTTTTAACGGTGAGGTTAAAGCCACCGCGGATGATGTAATTTCGGTTAACGGTAAAGCGATTAAAGTTTTAAGTAAAAAAGACCCGGCGGAGCTTCCCTGGAAGGATTTAGGGGTAGAGGTCGTGGTGGAGTCTACCGGATTATTTACCATTAAGAAAGACGGGGTAAATAAAAAAGGCAAGGAAGTTAAGGGCGCGGAGAATCATATCACCAAGGGCGGCGCTAAGAAAGTTATAATTTCGGCTCCCGCTGAAGGTGAAGATATCACCATTGTTTTAGGCGTAAATGAATCCAAATATGACCCTAAAAATCATCACGTGATTTCTAATGCCTCTTGCACGACTAACTGCCTGGCTCCGGTGGCCAAGATCATGCAGGATAAATGGGGCATTATTAAGGGATTAATGACGACGATCCACTCCTATACTAACGATCAGAAGTTACAGGACATGGCGCATTCGGATTTACGCCGCTCTCGCGCTGCCGCAGTGTCCATGATTCCTACATCCACCGGAGCCGCTAAAGCGATATCGCTGGTTATTCCGGAATTAAAGGGCAAATTAGACGGTTTTGCGATCCGTGTGCCTACGCCGAATGTTTCGATCGTGGACCTTACGGTTACCCTGGCTAAAAAAGCCACCGCAGAAGAACTAAACGCCGCCTTTAAAGCTGCCAGTGAAGGAGCGATGAAAGGTATACTCGGATATACCGAGGATGCGGTAGTTTCCATTGATTTTAATCACTGTACTTTAAGTTCTATCCTGGATGCTAAGCTTACCAAGGTGATTCAGGATGATTTTGTGAAAGTGCTGGCCTGGTATGATAATGAGTGGGGCTATTCTAATCGCGTAGTGGATCTGTGTGAATATATTATTAAAAAGGGTTTATAATTAAACGCCAGTTTTTATTTCAACAAAAAGAGCGGCTATTTTAGTCGCTCTTTTTGTTTTAGTTCATTTGAACCCAGTCGCGGATGTTTAGTATTTTTAAGAATGAATACGTATTGACTAAGCAATTCAGCATGGCATAATACTAGTTGGTGGTATAAAGATAAACCACTTACAATAAAATTTAGCGTATTTGCGTACATCAAGGATTTTTAAATGTTTAATCTTAAGAATTTACTAAAAAATCAACCCGAATATTTTTTTCTATCGATAATTATAGCAATAGGCGCTTTTTTCCGTTTTTATCGCTTAGGGGCTCATGACCTGTGGTTTGATGAAGCCTGCGTTGCCATGATCCAGTATGGACAGGGTTTTAGCCTTTCGGGTGTAATTTCGCCTTTTTTTTACGTAATTTTATCTCCGTGGGTTCATTTCTGGGGGATGAATGAGTTTGGTTTACGTTTATTACCGGCATTATTTAGTCTGGGAAGCATTTTTCTTATATTTTTAGCCGGACGAAAACTCTTTGATGCCAAAATAGGGACGATTTCCGCTTTAATACTGGCATTTTCCCCGTTTAATATCTGGTATGCCCAAGATCTGCAGTCGTATAGTTTATCTGTATTTTGGGCTCTGTTGATAACTTACCTGTTTTTAAAGTCAGTTGAATCAAAAGGATTGATATTCTGGTTGAGCTATTGTTTGGCATTGACCGCGGGAATATTAACTGATGAATTTCTTTTATGTTTCCTGCCGGCTCAAGCTATTTATTTACTATATAGGAGCAGGAGTTCTTTAAGAATTTGGGTTTTGATGGTATTGCCTACGCTTATATTATCACTGTCTAAGATTATTTCTATTTTATGGAGTTTGCAGGCCTATGGTTTCTGGGTCCCTAAGCCTACTTTTATCTCTTTGCTTTTTACATTTGAAAACTTTAATCTCGGATATTCTTGTCCGCCGGGGTTATATGTAATTTCTGATTTATTGTGTATTTTAATTATCGGCTGGGCGATTATTGGATTTAGAAAAAAAGTTTCCAGTTCACCTAGTTTTATATTTTGTTTAGCTTCATTATTAATTCCGCTAGGGGCAATTTTTATTATTTCTAGGATCAGCACATCAATTTATATAGACCGTAGGCTCATGCCCTTAAGCACGTTTTATTATATGATCATTGCGGTATTGTTGATGTCGATTAAAGCCAGGTCTTGGCGGTTTATCTGTATTTTTTCCTGGGTGGCATTACTAAGTTTTGGTTTACTGGGATATTATAGTGACTACTTGCCTGATAATCTAAAGCATCATCTGGGAGTTTTAGCTAAAGAGCCGTACCGGCCGGCGGTGGAGTTTATCAAAATGCATCTAAGTAAAAATGATCTAATTGCCCACACGCATAATGTAACACTCTATCCGTTTAAGTTTTATTTAAAAGACCATCCTAATCTTCGGCAAGTTTTTCTCACCTCTGGGCGGAGTACGGATTATTGGTCTAAAATCTATGTTCGCCATCAAGATTATGCCTGGATTGAGCAGTTTCCGGATAGCTGGATGAAACATAATATCTGGCTGGTGTCTTCTAACTGGGAACGTAATAATCTATCAAATGAAAATGAAGATTTTATTAAGAATTGGCTGGGGGATAATTTCCGCCAGGATCTTTCGGTTGAGCTCTACGGAGTACGGATAAAAAGGTACCTTGGTAATTAAAATAACAGGCAGAATATAATGAGAATAGTATTTATTAACCCCCACGAAGAACCGTTTGTTAACATTGGCTTAGCGTATGTGATGAGTGCGGTGGAGGCCAAGCATAAGGTCAAACTGTTGGATATGGCATTTCATTCAAAGAGGTTTGAGGAATATGTAGTGAAGGAATTGAAGGATTATGGGGCCCAGGTAGTGGGGTTTTCGGTGACGAGTTTCAGTTACTTTCGTGCGCTAAAGATAGCCGAAGTGATCCGTAGGCAATACCCGTGGATACGGCTGGTGTACGGGGGAGTACATCCGACACTGATGGCAGAAGAGACGATACAGCATCCGTTAGTGGACGCGATATGTGTTGGAGAAGGCGAGGATGCCTTGGGTGAGTATCTGGATGCTTTAGAGATGGACAGGGATCCTGAGGCAGTTGCCGGAATATGGTATAAGCAGCCTGACGGCAGTATCGTGCGCAATGCGCTCAGGCCCTTCCGGGAGGATTTGGACGGGCTGGCGTTTCCTAATTGGGACCACTGGGAGATAGAAAAGTATCTAAAAATTAACGAGTCGTTTGTGGGAGGATTGCGGCATCTATATTCCCGCGGTTGCCCCTATTCCTGCACGTTCTGTTCCAATCCTGCCATACGCGCTGTAGTTCCCGGGAAATTTTTTAGGTACCGGAGCCCTGAAAACGTGATTGCGGAAATAAAATTAAACCGGGAAAAATATCATAAGATCGGTTTTAAAAGAGTTGCTTTCGGCGATGCAACCTTTGGGCTGAACAGAGATCCGTTGGTCCGGTTATGCGCTCTTTATAGGAAAGAAAATTTACATCGGGACCTTATTTGGCATTGCCAAACCCGGCCCGATGTTATAACGCGCGAGTGGGTCTCCACGGTGTCTGAGTCTGGTTGTTGTATGGTGAATCTGGGAGTTGAATCCGGAGATTCGTATATCCGGACTAAGGTGTACGGAAAGGAATTCAGTAATGCTTGTATTATTAATGCCACGCAAGAATTGCAGCGGCAGGCAGTGCCGTATCTCTTGAGCCTGATTATTGGTTGTCCTCAGGAGAGCGCGGCAAGTGTCAGAAATACCATAGCATTGTTAGATCAAATACGCCCTTTGAAAGTGCATATTACCTTTTACCTCGATTTTAAGAAAGCGCAACGACAGGGTGGCCTTTTTAAATCCTGGAATATGCCGGACGGCACAACGCGGCAATTGACAGCGTTTCAGATGAAACGCTACATGGTGATATTTTTCGTGCGACGAATGTACACGTTTTTATATTTTGGATTTAAATGGCGCGGAGTAGGTTTTATAAAAGATATTGCCACCTATATATTCTCAATAAACAAGGTAAGAGTCGTTCCTCTGTGGAATTACTGTTTTATAATGGGCCTTGAGCTTTTTACCGTTATAGAATACGCAATTACCCCGAGTAGACATAAAAATATTCGCTGAAAATTTTATTTATCCCTCTTGCCGTTAAACAGAGCTGTACTTTTCGTTATCCGGACCAAATCCCTTCGAATCTAAGCTAGAATTTCGGTGTATATCCGTGGTAGGAAGTAGAGTATCTGGCTACTTTGCTGGAGAAATACGGAGTTGATGGGAGGGCTGGTTTAAGTTGACGGCAGAGGGTTTGTATTATACAATAATTTAACAAGATTAAACGATTTAACGGTTAAATTCATTAAAAATTTACTCATGAAAGTAGCTCTGGTCAACCCCAATTCTGATTTTTATCTTTCCACTAACCTCGGGCTCACCTATGTGATTTCGGCTATCGAGGATAAGCATAGGATTAAGTTATTAGATGCCGGATTTCATGTTAAGAATTTTACTCAGTATGTATTGGATAATATTGAATCGTATCGGCCGGACGTTGTTGGTTTTTCAGTTACAAGTTTTAGTGTCCGTAATGCGTTGAAGATTGCTAAATTGATTAAATTAAAATATCCGCAGATTTTGTTGGTATTCGGTGGAGTCCATCCGACGCTTTTACCGCAGGAGACAATTGTTGATCAATCTGTGGATGCGATATGCATCGGGGAAGGAGAGGATGCGTTTGCGGAATATTTGGATTATCTTTCCGCTGGCCGCCAACCACTAGGGGTAGCCGGGATATGGTTTAAAGATTCCACGGGTAAAATTATAAGAAATCCATTGCGGCAATTTAGACAGGATCTAGATGGCCTGCGTTTTCCTAACTGGGATTATTGGGATATAGAAAAACGTTTAAATATTAACGAATCTTCTTTTATCGGCGGGCTAAGATTTATAACTTCACGCGGATGTCCTTATACCTGTACTTTTTGCTCTAACCCGGCATTAGGTAATGCTGTTCCGGGTAAATTTTATAGGTTACGCAGCCCTGAGAATATCGTAAGTGAAATAAAGCATAATGTTGATAAATATTATGACCGGGGTTTCAGGCATGTTGTCTGGGGGGATGAAAGCTTCGGCATTGATATTATTTACCTGCGTAAGCTTTTTGAATTATATAATGGTCAAGGTTTTAATAAAGCCTTAACCTGGAGCTGTCAGCCAAGAGCGGATTTTGTTACTGATGAGTGGGCGCAATTAGCTAAAGAATCCGGATGTAATTTTGTGTGTATGGGCGTTGAATCCGCAGATGAGAATATACGTTTTAAGACTTATGATAAAAATATCAGTAATCAGGATGTGCGTGAAGCGGTGAAGATTTTAGTTAGACACAGAATTGAATACGCCATCAATATGATTGTCGGTTGTCCTGAGGATTCATTTAGAACCATCTGCGGAAATATCAAGCTTTTAAAAGAATTAAGGCCCGCGCGAACAATGTTTCTATTGTATCAACCTCTTCCTAAGACAGAGCTGGGCCAGATGGTTATGGCGGATAAAACTTTTAAGATCAACTATGACAGGATGTTTGAACGCGGCCCGCGGCATAGAATTGAATTACCGGTAGTAAATACAAGATATCTAAGTATTACTGCGCTTACTTTTTTTATATTCTGGCTGGACTTAAGGCACGTTATGGAGTTTATTATTACGGGCCTGCGGCTTAAAGGAATGCGTTTTATAGCCGATATTTATAGGCAATTTAGATTTCTTATTCTAAATAATCGGCCAATACTGCATGCTTATAGTTTTGCAGAAATAGAAGTTCACACCACACTAAAGTATCTGCGTGAGAAGAATAAAACGCGTATTTTACGTTCATAAAATTATCCTGTCGGAGTTTCCTGCATGCGCGTAGCTTTCCTCAATCCTAATTTAGACGGTTCGCCTATACCTAATCTTGGGCTAGCCTATGTCATGAGTGCAGTTGAGCCGGGTAATGATCTTATCCTACTGGATATGTCTTTTCACGGACGCGATTATCAAGCCTATACCAGCCAACGCCTGCGAGAGTTTAAGCCGGATGTGGTCGCCTTTTCCGTAACCAGCTTTAGTTATCACAATGCTTTAAAGATCGCCTCCCAGATCAGGAAGGAATATGCCGATATTCCTTTAGTCTATGGAGGTGTGCACCCGACGCTGATGCCCGAGGAAACCATAAAAAATTCATTAGTGGATGCAATTTGTATCGGGGAAGGCGAAGATGCCTTTAAAGAATACCTGAATTCTCTTAGCGTCGGCAGGGATCCTAGCCAAGTAGCGGGCATCTGGTATAAGGACCGTAAAGGCGAAATTATCCGTAATCCCTTGCGCCCCTGGCGGCAGGATTTAGATGCACTGCCCTTTCCTAATTGGGACTATTGGGAAATTGAGAAATATTTACAGACGAATTTATATTTTGTGGGAGCTATCGGATATTTGTTTTCCCGCGGCTGTCCGTATAATTGCACATTCTGCTCTAATCCTGCGTTGCGTAAAGCTGTCCCGGGGACATTTTACCGGCTTAGAAACCCCCAGAGTATGATTGAGGAGATTAAGCAGAACATCGTTAAATATCAGCATAAAGGTTTTAGGAATATTGCTTTTGGCGATGCTACTTTTGGTTTGGATCCGGATATTTTACGCCAGTTTTGTGATCTTTATAAAAAGGAAAACCTACATCGTAAATACCCTTGGGTCTGCCAGACCAGAGCGGATGTCATTACTGAAGAATGGGTTAGTAATGTGCAATCGGCAGGATGCTGCATGGTTACTTTAGGTATTGAGTCTGCCCATGAATATATTCGGACAAAAGTATATGGCAAGCTGATGTCCAATGCGCATATTGAATCGGCGGTAAAATTGTTACGCAAAAATAAGATTATGTATGCTTTGAATTTGATTATTGGCTGTCCTGAAGAAACTAAAGAAAGCGTTAAAGCATCATTGGATTTTATTAAGCGGGCGGATCCGATTAACACCTACGTATCTTTTTATCAGCCACTGCCTAAAACGGAGCTAGGGGAGAAAACTAAAAAGTTAGTGGTGACGGATGTAGAAAAATTGACTAAGCCCTGGAATACGGTACGCATCAGCGTAAAACATATGCGCAGGATAGAATTAGAGATGATAATGTTAAATGTGCGCTGGCATAAAGTCTTAAAGTTTATGCTGGCCGGTTTGCGATTAAGGGGGGTATTTTTTCTGGCGGCGGTATTTAAATATGTTTTTTCCATAGGCAAGATTCGGACTATGCCTTTGAGCCATCCCTATATGGAAGTTGACCTGGAGCAGCGCACGCTTTATACTTACTTGCTTGATAATTGGCAGAAAAATTTTTTGAGGAATCTTTAAAAAAATAGCAGATATCCAAAGCCAAAAACAATTAATAAGATGAACATACTTTTAATTGCTCCTTCCGTAAAGCAAAGCGCTTCTTATAAATATCCTGACGGGATTGCCCGGAGCATGAGCCGTAATTTCGGCATTTACCCCTGGTTGGGGCTTTCTTACTTAGCGGCTTATATTCAAAACTCAGATTTTAAGGTGGAAATTATTGATATGGATGCCGCGCATTTATCGATACCCGGGCTGGTTAGGCTTATCCGGAGAAAAAAACCGGATATTATCGGTATCGCATCGATGACCTTTACCTTTATTTATGTTTTAAAATTAGCCCGGGCGATTAAAAAAGTATATTCAGCACCGATTATTATTGGCGGAGCGCACGTTTCGATTTATCCGGAATTAGTGATGCAGCATACTTGTTTTGATATCGGAGTTATTGGCGAGGGGGAGCAAACATTTGCGCAGCTGCTTAATTATTTTAAAGAAAAACCAACTGCGCTTGGCGGTGACCATAAGTCTTTAGGTGATATCGATGGTCTGGCATTTAAATTCGGTCAAGAGGTGGTTATTACTAAGCCCAGAGAACTGATTGCCGATATTGATTCACTGCCATTGCCGGTAGTGAATTTTTTACCCATTGATCGCTATTACGGCTGCAATCATATTAAGCCTTATTTGACGATGGTGACTGCCCGGGGATGCCGGTTTAACTGTGATTTTTGCTCCAAAACACCCTGGGGAAATTCTTTTAGATACCATAGCGCTGAGCGGGTAGTGGATGAAATCGAGTATTATGTAAATAAGCTCGGGATAAAGGCTATTGATTTCTACGACGATACTTTTACTATACCACGCGACAGAATTGAAAAAATTATCAGCCTTATTCATCAGCGGAATTTAAAATTTGATTTCGGTTGTATGACGCGCATCGATTGTGTGGATAATGACCTGCTTAAAGGGTTACGTCAAGCAGGCTGCACGGTGATTGCTTTTGGAATAGAATTCGGAAACCAGCGTATTCAAGAGCAGGTAAATAAAAAACTATCTTTTGATAATATTAAAAAAGTCTTTGCATCTGCCCGCCAAATTGGTATTGCCACGGTAGGATTTTTTATGATTGGCCATCCGGATGAAACAGAGGCAGATATTAAGCAAACGATGGATTTGATGTCCAGGCTTCCGGCGGATTATGTGAAAACGAACATTTTAATTCCCTATCCGCAATCGCCGCTTTACCGCAGGCTTTTGTCGGACCGGATATTGCCGCATGATTTTTGGGCAGAGCTGACCAAAGGAAATATTCTTGGGGTCAAGGATTTAATCCATTCCCGGGTCGGTTTAGCGCGCCTGGTGCAATTGCGCAATCAAATGAATCGTTTGTCTTATACTAAGCAGCAGAGCAATTTATTCAAATTTAATAAAATTAAGTCTATCCAGGATGTCCATCGTTCACTGTCAATTATTTTGGGAACCTATTTTGATGATAAGGTGTAATTTATGATTAGCTGCGCAAGCAATCGCGGTTATCAAACCATGAAGCTGATTAATTCTTTTTACCGTATTATATTGATCATTTTGTTAGTGGCTGCTTGGTGTGTGCAGAGCGATCTTTTGTATGCGCAAGGGCCGGTTGCGGACCTCTATGCGCAGGCGCGCGATAAGAATATCTTTTCGTACTTTGACGTGCGCAATACCCTTTTATCAATGGATTACGGAGATTTAGAAAAACTCAAAAACATAACATTGCCCAACACCGATACCTCTGCGCTGAAAGATATGATCAGGGCCGTGCAAGAGAAAAAAAACAGCGAGGCCTTTTTTTATCTGGCGGAAGATATCTTAGTTCGCAACGTACCTTTGCCGGCGAGATGGCAATCTGGCAAGGGATTGCCGGTGGCGATTACCTCCTTTGATCCGCAATCAGAATATGCGTATTTTAATAATCCCCGTTTTATAGATCGGCCCCAGCCGCTGGTTAGGCAGGGTGAATATTTATGGACGAATCCGGTGAACTTAAAATCTCAAAAACAAAGCCTGCCCCATAGTAATTCCGGGAATAATCAAAAAATAACTGAATTAGCCAGTGGTCCAAAAAGCGAGGTTTTTAATACCGGTTGGTCCTTTGAGGTTGAGGATGATCTCCTGCGAGATTATGTATTTGATGTCAGGCATTGGAACAAAAAGTATGAGGAAAACCAGATGCGGCCGCTTAGGTATAAGGGCGCGGTGTTTGTGCGGAATGAATACCGCATATTTTGTTTGGATGCGGCTAAGGGCACTCGTTTGTGGGCTTTTGCGCTTGCGGAAAGCCAGGGGAGGCAATACTATCAGAGTTTTAGCCTTCCGCATCTTAACCCCGGTGGGACAGAGATGTATCTTGATAACGGAGTGCTGTATACGGAATTAAGCGGTACAGTTATTGCTTTGAAGGTGGCTGATCCGCTGCATCCTGCTCTGGTTTGGAAGTTTTCGCTGGGAGAGTATACCTTGTGCGCTCGTCCTGTGCTATCAGGAAATACCCTGTTGTGCACAGTTATCAATTCACGAAAAGAGATCTGGGTCATCGGTTTGAGTGGCCAAGACGGTACAGTGCAATGGAGTTCATATATAGGAACATCATCGTTTACATCACCGCTATGTGAATTGGGGCTAGTGGACGCGGCTCGGGTGATCGTGGGCACTAATCACGGGGTCGCGGTTTGTCTGGATCCCGTTAATGGAAATATTCAGTGGATTCGCAGGTATCAGGCCAAAGCCTACGGTTTATTTGAGTTCTACGCGCGTAATCCGTTAGATCGTAACCGATTCAATATTGAGTATGATACACAAATATTGCTCAAAGGAAAAGATGGAATCATCTATTATAAGCCTCATGAGTCAGAGTATCTCTACGCTTTAGATGGCTCAACCGGAGACATAGTGAAAGAAATACGTATAGATACGGACAGGTTTTCGCTCCTGTCAGTATCGACCGAGGGGATGGTGTATCTGTTGGAAAAGAATACACAAAACATCCTCTGGGGTATAGATATGTTTTCGGGCCAAGAAATATTCAGAACTCCGCTGGTGCAGGGCCGATTAAGAGGAGTCATTAATGCCGGCAACTTAGTTGTTTTTAAGATTGATACCAGCGTATATATCTTACGCCTGACAGATAGGTCATTGCAGGTTGTGCGCACTGATCTTACCGCGGGTGCTTGGTTGGTCTCTAGTGAAACAGGCCGTTTTATAATCTGTGCCGATGAACGGGTTATTTTCTATGTTGATATCTATCCTACCGTAGCGCCACCTGCAATCCGAGATAGCCCTCAGGTAAAATCCACCCGGGAGGCAGAACCATTTATTTCTTTTCGGGATATAACCATAAGATCCAATACTTATCCGGGCCAACCCGGCGCGATTGCGCAGAATGCCGGTACTTCGACATCAACGCCTGCGGCACTTACTTCTGGGCAGAGGCGTAGGTATACGCTACGCGGCGAATTTCTTTTTCCTGTTCCGGTGGAGATAGTGCAGGGAGGGCGCCAGGCTTGGGATTTCTTGTTGTTTATCAATTTTAACCAACTTCTCTGCGTGAATGATGATAAGTTGGATATTCGTTGGGAGAAGAAAATATTTTATAATTCAACACAGTACTTCTATATGTATTATCAAATGCTAAAAGCCTATCTCTATGGGGATATTCTCATCATTCAGGATCCGGTGAATGTCATTGCCGTTGATGTGCGTACGGGAGATCTGGTGTGGTGTTTTACGGTTAAGGGGCCGGAATTCGAAACACAGATACGCGGATTTTTTGATCCGACTCTTAAGAAAAAAGAGCACCTGTTGTATCATTTGTCAGCCGGTTACCGGGACCGGATTATGATGCAAACGGTTTTTGTGGATGGCCGAATAGTGATAACCCGCGCTAACCGGATATATACGGTTGATCCTTACACAGGGTATTGTTACGGGAAGAAGGATTTAGATTGTGTGTCGGTTCGTGTTTTAAAAGCCAGCTTGGACCGTGTTTTTCTCGTGCCTAATCCGGCGACCGCGGTTATTTCTTTTAATGCCAATCTGGGTGATGAAAAGCGGATCCCCTTAGACCAGGATCTGCAGAGTAAAGGCACAACGTATGCTTTGAACCATCTTGGCAACAATGTTATAGCGTTATTCTCGGGGCGCAGGCTTATGATTATTGATCTCATGAGAGAACGGGTTGTCGCTGAATACAAATTGCGTACAGCTGCCCGGTACCTGGAATCATATAATGGCCAGATTGCCTTGATTGAACCGTTCGAAAGCCTTACGCTACTGCGGTTAAATGGCGATACGCTGGTGGAAGAGCTGAAATATGATTTAAAGCTGGGGCAGGAAGCTGAATTCATGGCGTATTTAGCGGACACGGAAAACGCATCTTTTCTCAAATTGACCAGGCTCGGTAACTATTATTATGCGCAGGCAGGGCAGATATTCATTCCCGTTAAGAGAAACAATGACTACGCAATAGCGGCGATCGATCTGGCTGGCGGGCACCTGGTGTGGGAAACTCCGATTAATGGTTTGCACGGTTATTTTTCTTACATGTCTAACGGCATTATGCGCGATAACACGTTGACCTTTTTGATATCCGCTAAGGATGTCGATTCTCCGCTTAATTCCACGCGCCTTATTGAAATAGACACATCTAGTGGTAGAGTTAAAAAGAACACTGCTTTAACTGCATATTCGGTCTTTGACACGAAGCGGAATATGCTCGCAGAATCTTACCGGCGCACTGCCTACCGGCTTCCGATGAATGATATCGTACTGGAGCCTCGATGAAACGACTATCTTTTTTAGGCCTGATATTAGCAAGTATGCTCATAGGTTGCATGTTTGGCATTATTCCCTGCGTCGCTGGCCAGCAGCAGAATGATGCGTTGCCTAACATTATTGTGGTGACGCTTACGGGGGTTCGCCCGAGTGAGAGCATTGAAGATCCTGTGCACCAATACCTTCCTTTTTTCTGGAATACCATTAGGCCTGGCGGTACTTTGTATACGCAGATGTTGGATAAAAACTTTCCGTTTCATATGCCCAGTGTGGGGTCGATTAATACCGGCCTTTGGGCCAAAGATGTTTTTGCTGATATTAATCGCCCGTCGTTTTTTCAATACATTGCCCGCCATTATGGTTTGCCGCCAACCAAACACTGGATCATCGGCGAGTGGAGCAATCAGTCGTGTTGCGAGACAGCGGATTATCCGCGCGCAACATGCCCTAGCCGTTTGTCAACCGTAGGTATTACTGCTTCGGATCAACTGTTGGTTTTATTGAATGAGGATGAAAAAAGCTTTTTTAGGCAATACAAAAATCTCGAGGGATCTCCATTTTTCACTTGGCCGATGTGGGACAGCTTGAACCTGGTTCAGCACCGTTTCTTTCGAAAAATAATGGCGGATTACAAGCCGGCGCTGGTGCATTATGTGATCAATGCTACAGATTCCGCCCACTTTCATGATTACGGCAGTTACGTCGCCGCAATCAAAAGCGCGGATGGGATGCTGCGGGATCTCTGGGAGATTATCACCACGGATCCGGCATATAAAGGTAACACCTACTTGATTGTTACGCCTGACCATGGAAGAAACGCTTATTATCTGGATCATACGGAAAATTCCCCCCAACTGCCATCGCGAGTGTGGATGTACATCTATGGCCCGGCTATCCGCAAAGGTCTAACCATTACCCGTGAAGTTTCACACGTGGATGTGTTCTCTACGATTATGGCTATCGCGTGCGTTCATGCCGAGCAAGGAACAGGAGTTGTTCTTGAGGACTGTTTTGATCAAAATCAGCGAAAATAACCAATTGACAATAAGCTTGAATCAGTTAAAATAGATGACCATCTAAGTAAAAGGAGACGGCTATGGCAAAATTAACTTTAAAAGACCTGGATCTAAAAAATAAAACCGTGTTGGTGCGCGCAGATTTTAATGTGCCGCTAGATGCTGATCTTAAGATTACCGATGATATACGTATTCAGGCAACCCTGCCTACTTTAAAATATATTTTAGAGAATGGAGCAAAGAAGTTAGTAATTATGAGCCATTTGGGCAGGCCAGACGGCAAGCCGGTGGCTAAATATAGCCTTAAGCCGGTAGAGGCGCGTTTAAAAGATCTGTTAGGCCAGGAGATATTATTTCTGGATGATTGCGTTGGCAATAGCATTAAAAAAAGAATCGATAATTCTAAAGAGAAGGTAATTTTGCTGGAGAATTTACGTTTCCACGCTGAAGAAGAAGCCAATGATGCAAATTTCGCCAAACAATTAGCTTTGCTAGCGGATGTTTTTGTTAATGATGCTTTTGGCACAGCGCATCGCGCACATGCTTCAACCGAGGGTGTAACGCATTTTTTAAAATCTGCCGCGGGATTTCTTCTGGAGAAAGAGATTAAATATTTGGGTGGCGCAGTGAGTAACCCTCAAAAGCCGTTTATGGTTATTTTAGGCGGAGCCAAAGTCTCGGATAAAATTGGGGTGATTCAATATTTGCTTCCTAAATGTGATGCAATTATTGTTGGCGGTGGCATGGCTTATACTTTTTTAAAAGCGCAGGGTAAGCCCATCGGCAATTCGAAATTAGAAAAAGATAAATTAGATTTAGCTAAAGCAATTCTTGAACAGGCTAAGCAATTAAATAAAGAGATCCTGCTACCGATTGATCATGTAGTAGTGGATAATATTGATCCGGCGGCTAAAACCGAAATAGTCGGGGAAAGTATTCCGGAGGGTAAAATTGCCGTGGATATCGGGCCCCAAACGGTTAAGCTGTTTGAGGCGAAGCTAAAATCCGCTAAAACCATTGTTTGGAATGGGCCATTGGGAATTTTTGAGATGGAGGCTTTTAGTAAAGGGACATTGGAGATGGCCAAATTTATCGCTACCTTAAAAACTACTTCTATTATCGGCGGAGGAGATACGGCCGCGGCGATGGCTAAATTTAATCTAGAGGATAAGATGTCGCATATTTCAACTGGGGGAGGGGCAAGCCTGGAATTCTTGGAGGGTAAAATTTTACCCGGCATTGCTGCGCTTACGGACAAATGAGAAGACTAATTATTGCTGGAAATTGGAAGATGTACAAAACGATTAAAGACGGCCAGGAGTTGGCGGTGGCTTTAAAAAGAGAGCTTTATAAAATAGAAAATGTAGATATTGTAATTTGTCCGGCCTACACTTTATTGGCTTATTTGGCGGATGATTTGGAGGACAGTAATATCGTTATCGGCGCTCAGGATATTTATTGGCAGGAGGAAGGCGCTTTTACCGGAGAGGTTTCTGCCGCCATGCTTAAGGATGCCGGTTGCCGGTATGTGATTGTCGGGCACTCTGAGCGTAGGCAGTTTTTTGGCGATACTAATGAGACGGTAAATAAAAAAATTAATGCCTGTTTAAAACATGGATTAATTCCGATTATTTGCGTGGGAGAGAATCTACAAGAAAGAGAAGCCAATAATACCTTTAAAGTTATTCAGGATCATATTCAAGGCAGCTTAGCGGAAATTAGCGCTGAGAATATCGTTAAAACTGTGATTGCTTACGAGCCAGTTTGGGCAATCGGAACGGGTAAGACGGCGACCGCGGATCAAGCGCAGGAAGTGCATAAATATATTCGTGATTTATTAAAAAAGATGTACGGCGAAGAAGTGGCTCAAAGTATTCGCATCCAGTATGGCGGAAGCGTAAAGACCGAGAATATTGCCCAGTTAATTAGCCAGCCGGATGTGGACGGGGCTTTAGTGGGCGGGGCAAGTTTAAAGGCAGATAGTTTTAGTGCAATTGTGATTAAATCCAGCGAGGTAGTAAAATGATGACATTCTTGATTATAATTCATGTGACGGCTTGTATAGTTTTAATTGGTTTAGTTTTAATTCAGCGCGGAAGAGGCGCCGGGCTGGTAGAAAGTTTTGCCGGAGTAGAGTCAATGTTTGGCACCAAAACCAGCGTTTTTCTGACTCGGATAACCACGATTATGTCGGTTGTTTTCTTTGTTACTTGTTTAGCTTTGGCAGTTTTATCGGTGAGGCAGAGCAAATCATTAATGCGCGATGTGCGTGTTGAAAAGTCAAAGTTAGATGTGGCTACGCAGACAGCTAAACCCCAAGCTGTTAAACTTGAAGCAGCAAAACCTGAAGCGGTCAAGCCTATAGCGCCGGCAGTAGTCTTGCCAGCAGAAGCAGCAAAACCTGAAGCAGCAAAACCTGAAGCAGCAAAACCTGAAGCGGCCAAGCCTATAGCACCGGCAGTAGTCTTGCCAGCAGAAACAGCTAAACCTGAAGCAGTCAGTCCTGGAACGGTTAATACTCCAGCGCCTGCAGCAGCTTTGCCATTAGAAACAGCTAAACCGGATGCAGCAAAAGTTCAATAAAATCGATTTAATTGAATTAATTAAATTAAATCGACTAATTATAATAAAGGCTACCGAATAAATTGGTAGCCTTTATTCTGTGTTATAAAGATAATAAATAGTGTTAACGGGTCCTGTCCCGGGTATTTTCTTGCGCTATAACGCGCTGCGAAAACACCCGGGCCACCCGTTAACCAAAAATCCTTGGCAATAATATGAAAAATAAAAAACTATTTTGGATCTTTGCCCTAAGCAGCGCGGTTTATTTTACGCAAGGCATTGAAAGCCTGCCGGCCCAGGGGTTATTTTATTATCTTAAAGAAACCCTGAATTTTTCTGCCGATAAAATTATGCTTATCGGCAGCCTGACTACTTTTGCCTGGCTGGTTAAGCCGTTGATCGGCTATCTGATCGACCATTTATTTAGTAAACGCGTTTGGATTTTTATTTCTTTAGCGCTGGATATAATTTTTGTTTTATTTTTAGGTTTAATGCAGATGCCGCTGTTTATCTTAGTGGCGTTGTTGATTGTTACTTCCGGCAATGCCGCTTTTCGGGATGTGGCGGTGGATGGAATTATGTGCGTGGAGGGCAAGAAATACCAAGCTACCGGAAAGATCCAGAGCATCCAGTGGGTTTCAATTTTAATTGCTGGATTATTTACCGGCATCGGCGGGGCTTTTATCGCCCAGCAATGGGGTTACCGGGTGGGTTTTTTATGTTTAATTCCGATTTATCTTTTAGTGGGGTTGCCGGCATATTTTTACCAGGAAGAAAAAATAGACAAGATTGATTTGCCCCCGGCTACTTTGTTCGCGGATCTCAAAAGGCTTTTTAGCGATAAGAAAATTTTGATTGTCGGGTTGTTTATATTTTTATACAAATATTCTCCGTCTTTTGGCACCCCGTTATTTTTTATTCAACGGGATAGTTTTAAGTGGGGCAAGATGTGGATTGGGACATTAGGCACGTTGAGCACGGTGTTCGGGGTAATCGGCGCGTTACTTTACTATAAATTTAGCCAAAAAATAAATATTAAAAAGTGGTTATTTTATTCGGTGATTTTGGGAGGGTTAACTACCCTAAGCTATCTGTATTATACTGAGCTGTCGGCGGTAGCTTATGATGTGGTGTATAGTTTCTTGGGAATGTTTATATTTCTAATGGTCATGGATTTTATGGCCCGCCACTCGGTTAAGGGGCTGGAGGCAACTTCATTTGCGCTTTTATGCAGTATAAATAATCTAGC
>JAZDLL010000033.1:0-13476 GCA_043802105.1 Candidatus Omnitrophota bacterium | reverse complement strand
CAAAATAAAACAACCGGTAATAATCTTAAAACAAAAAGTTAAGCGGGGGTTTTAATGAAAAAACTAGTTTTATTAAGGCACGGAGAAAGCACCTGGAATAAAGAGAATCGTTTTACCGGTTGGACGGATGTAGATCTATCGGAAAAAGGCCTGCAGGAGGCCAGGCAGGCCGGGGTCCTGCTTAAGCGGGAAGGTTTGGTGTTTGATCTGGCCTATACTTCTGTGTTAAAAAGGGCAATTCGCACGCTTTGGTTGACGCTGGATGAGATGGATTTAATGTGGATACCGGTTTATAATTCCTGGCGGCTTAATGAAAGGCATTACGGTGCGTTGCAGGGCTTAAATAAATCTGAGACGGCCTTAAAATATGGGGAAGAGCAGGTTTTAATCTGGAGGAGAAGCTATGACATTGCTCCTTTGGCTTTAGAAAAAAATGATCCGCGCTATCCGGGCCATGATGCGCGTTACAAGGATCTTAAACCCAAAGAATTGCCGCTTACCGAATGCTTAAAGGATACCGTGGCCAGGTTCCTGCCCTTTTGGCACAAAACCATCGCACCGGCAGTAAAAAGCGATAAGCGGGTAATTATTGCCGCGCATGGCAATTCCTTGCGCGCTTTAGTGATGTATCTGGATAATATTTCTGAGGAGAAAATTGTGGGTTTAAATATTCCTACCGGGCTGCCTTTAGTTTATGAGTTAAGCAATAATTTAAAGCCCATTAAAAGTTATTATTTAGGTGATCCTGAGCAGGTCGCCAAAGCCATGGAGGCGGTGGCCAACCAAGGTAAAGCAAAATAGGCATCCGGCGCTAAGCGGAAGTCACCCGGCGCTTATTTGGATTTGCGCCGGTACTCGGCGTATATAGGATTTACGTCGGTATGCGCCATGCGGCGCATGTTGTGTTAGTAGACAAGGAGGTTAAAGATGGGGGTTAAAAAAGTGGGTGAGAAATATAAATGTAACGTTTGCGGTAATCAAGTAACGGTGACTAAAGTTGGCGGCGGCGAATTAGTTTGTTGCGGTAAGCCGATGGAAAAATTGGAAGAATAGAGGGAGATTAAAGATGAGCAAATCCATTAAGGGTAGTAAAAGCGAGCAGAATTTATTAAAAGCCTTTGCCGGCGAGTCACAGGCCAGGAACAGATATACTTATTTTGCCTCCGCAGCTAGAAAGGCAGGGTTTGAACAAATTGCCAATATTTTTACTGAAACCGCGGAGAATGAAAAGGAGCACGCCAAAATATTTTTTAAACACCTGGAGGGTGGGGATCTAGAGATTACGGCCACTTATCCTGCCGGGGTAATTAGCGATACCCGGACTAATTTAGAAGCGGCGGCGGCCGGAGAAAACATGGAGTGGACCACACTTTACGCTGATTTTTCTAAAACGGCTAAAGATGAAGGTTTCCCCGAGGTAGCGCGTTCTTTCGAGCAGGTAGCTAGGGTTGAAAAGTTTCATGAGGCGCGCTACCGGAAATTAATTAATAACGTTGGCAATAATGAAGTATTTAAGAAGAAGGCAAATACAAAATGGCATTGTATTAATTGTGGCTATGTTATTGAGGGCGATCAGGCTCCCAAAGAATGCCCGGCCTGCAAACATCCGCAGGCGTTCTTTGAAGTCTTAGCGGAAAATTATTAAGAGGTGGGGTTGGGCGCTAAGCTTTGGTATATTTATATAATTAAATGTAAAGATGGCCTGCTGTATACTGGTATTACCAAAGATTTAAAACGCCGGATTAAAGAGCATTGCAGTGGAAATGGCTGCAGATTTACTAAATATAGGGCGCCGGTTGAGTTGTTGTATAGTGAAAAGGCCATTAGCAGATCTTTAGCCTTAAAAAGGGAAGTAGCAATTAAGCGCCTAAAGCGTAGTGGCAAGATAGAGTTATTTAAAAAAAGTAAAATCATTTTTTAAGAATTGCGCTTAAGGAGAGACACCCGGCGCTAAGCGGAAGTCACCCGGAGCTAGGGCGCCTGGCCCAGATAGGTATTGGGCCAGCGTTCGCCACGTGGCGAAAATTGCGGCGGTGTGCGCTAGGTAGCGCAAATTGCGCGGGTGTCCGCCAGGTGGCGGATGCGCCGGTACCCGGCGTATATAGGATTTACGCCGGTATGCGCCATGCGGCGCATGTTGTGTCTGTACATAAAATGGCAAATTTTTCTTTTGAAATTGTCTCGGAAGTCGATTTGCAGGAAGTGGATAACGCGGTAAATCAAGCGACTAAAGAGTTAAGCCAGCGTTATGATTTTAAAAATAGCAAGGCCTCTATTGCTTTTGACCGCCAAGCAAAGAAAATTACCTTAGTGGCAGACGATGATTTTAAGCTGCGCGCGCTTACGGATATTTTAACCTTACGCCTGGCCAAAAGAGGGGTTTCGGTTAAGTCCTTTAAGTTTAATGAGCCGCAGAAGGCTTTTGAGGGATATTTGCGGCAAGAAGTTGAAATTTGCATGGGGATAGATAAGGAGCGCGCCAAAGAACTAATCGGTATAATTAAGCAATTAGGGTCCAAAGTACAAACTCAAATTGAAGGGGAAAAAGTTAAAGTTAGTTCAGCCAAAAAGGATGAATTGCAGGTAGTGATTGCGCATTTACGCAGTTTGGATTTTTCTATTCCGCTGGGATTTGGTAATTATCGGTAGAGTTATTGCCTTTTTCTTGTCAATAGCAGAAGAGTTGTGTTACAATATTCTTATAGCGAAAGGAGTACTAATGCGGAATTTTTATAAAATTATGGCTTTATTTATAGTTTTATTTGGTTGCCATAGCCTTTTTGCCCAGCCACAGAATATGCCGGTGATTAATTCTGAGTTTAAAAAAATGGATATTAATCAGGACGGCTCTGTTACTTCCAGAGAGATGCGGGTTTATCAGGCCAAAACCTTCCAAGAGTTAGATAAGGACAAAAATAAAACTATAGATTCAGGGGAGCTGGAGGATGACCAAACCGATATGCATAAGTTGGCGGATAAGAATCAGGACGGCAAGGTTACCGAGGAAGAATCAACCTCGCAGTTTAATGAGTACTTCAAACAAATGGATAAGAATCAGGATGGCAAAATATCGGAAGCTGAGTATACGGATTATTGGAAATTATTTTATAAATTTTGAAACTAATTGTATAATCCCGGGCAAAATAATTTTTCATTAGTTTTATCCTAAAGCAATCTTCCCAAATAAATCGTTTAATATTAACTTAAATCAAGAGCTAAACTATGATTTCTGTAAGTAATGTATCCTTAGAATTCGGGCAGCGTAAACTTTTTACTAAAGTAAACATTGTTTTTTCACCCGGGAACTGCTACGGCTTAATCGGCGCCAATGGTTCGGGTAAATCTACTTTTTTAAAGATCCTTTCCAAAGAGATTGAATCTTCTGCCGGAGAAGTGACTATTCCTGCCGGTAAGCGGCTTTCGGTCCTAAAGCAGGATCAGTTTGCTTTTGATCAGTATACAGTTTTGACCACGGTGATTATGGGGCATAAGCGGCTTTATGAAATTATGCTTCAAAAGGAGGCAATTTATGCTAAAACTCATTTTACCGATGAAGATGGAATGCACGCCTCCAAACTTGAGGAGGAATTTAGCGAATTAGGAGGCTGGAATGCTGAATCGGATGCTGCTAAACTCTTAAGTGATTTGGGCATTGAGGAAGCGCTGCATAGCGCGCAGATGACCCAGCTGGAAGCTGGGCAGAAAGTGCGCGTACTATTAGCGCAGGCATTGTTCGGTAATCCGGATATCCTGCTTTTGGATGAGCCCACTAACCATTTAGATGTAGAGAGCTGCATGTGGCTGGAAGAGTTTCTCTGTGAGTTTCAGAATACGGCGATTGTGGTCTCCCATGATCGGCATTTTCTGGATAAAGTCTGCACCCATATTGCGGATATTGATTATTGCAAGATCCGGCTTTATCCGGGTAATTATACTTTTTGGTCAGAGGCCAGCCAGCTGGCTGCCCGTCAGCGCAGCGAATCCAATAAGAAGATTGAAGAACAGCGCAAAGACCTAAAAGATTTTATTATGCGTTTTGCCAACAATGCTTCTAAGGCCCGGCAAGCCACCAGCCGGAAAAAAATTCTGGAAAAACTTACTTTAGATGATATCGGACCCTCTTCGCGTAAATACCCTTATATTAATTTTGAGCCGGAGCGGGAGGCTGGTAATGATCTTTTAAGTATAAATAATTTATTTAAAAAGCTAGATTCAGAGATAATCTTTGAGCGGCTCAAGATTACCATTCATAAAGGGGATAAGGTGGCTTTGGTGGGACCCAATGACCTGGCCAAAACCATGCTATTTGGAATTCTGATGAATGAGGCTAGTGCAGATAGCGGCACCTTTAAATGGGGAGTCTCTACCCGGCGGGCGTATTATCCCAGGGACAACGCGGCATTTTTTAATTCTTCTCTGTCGGTAGCGGATTGGCTTAGGCAGTTCTCCAGCAATACCGAAAATGAGTTTATTCACGCTTTTTTAGGCCGCATGCTTTTTTCAGGAGAAGAGTCATTAAAGCCGGTAAATGTTTTATCTGGCGGAGAGAAGGCGCGCTGTATGTTTTCTCGGATGATGGTTACTCAGCCTAACGTGCTTATTTTGGATGAACCAACCAACCACTTAGACCTAGAGTCGATTACCGCTTTAAACCGGGGCTTGGCGAGATTTCCGGGAACAATCCTCTTTTCTTCTCATGACCATGAGCTTGTTCAAACGGTGGCTAACCGGATTATTGAAATTACTCCCCGGGGATATATTGATCGGGTCAGCACTACCTTTGATGAATATTTAGCCAATGAGCAGATTAAAAAACAGCGGGGAGAGTTTTATAAAACTAAGCATTAAACAAAAGGAGTTTTTAGGATGAAAGTGATTGCCTTTAACGCTAGCGTACGCAAAGATGGGAATACTGCGATTTTGATCAAGCAAGTTTTTAAAGAGTTAGAAAGTTCAAAGATTAAGACCGAGCTTGTCCAGCTGTCTGGCCAAAAGATCTGTGGGTGCATTGCTTGTGGACAATGCTCGATTACTAAGAATAATAAATGCGCGTTGACCGATGACCTGGTTAATGAGTATATAATCAAGATGGCCCAGGCAAACGGAATAATTATCGGCTCTCCGACATACTTTGCGGATTGCACAGCCGGCGCCAAAGCCTTGATTGAAAGGGCCGGTATGGTCAGCCGGGCCAACAACAACCTGTTTAAGCGTAAAGTAGGGGCGGCGGTGGTCGCGGTCAGGCGGGGCGGGGCGATTCACGCTTTTGATTCCATTAATCATTTTTTTACGATTGGCGAGATGATCATTGTGGGCGCTTCATATTGGAATGTGGGAATCGGCCGCGAAATCGGCCAAGTAGCCAATGACCAGGAGGGCTTAGAGACAATGAGTAATTTGGGCAAGAACATGGTCTGGCTTCTGGAAAAAATTAACGCTTGATTTTTTTCGGCAAAGTCTTATAATTATCAGTAGGAAATAGTTTATATAAGTAGCAAAAAGGAGGAAGTATGGCATATCAGCAAGGTGGTGGGTTTGGCGGGGGGCCTCGGGAGATGCATAAGGCAATTTGCGGTGAATGTAAAAAAGAATGCGAGGTACCTTTTAAACCCAGAGAAGATCGTCCGATTTACTGTAAAGAGTGTTATTCTAAACGTAAAAACGAAGGCCGTTAATTAATAGACTAAAAAGAAAAGGGGGCGTAAAAAGGGAATGTTTCTATTTTTCTAAATTAAGGGTTAGAGAATAGAAAGATTCCCTTTTTACTATTTTTTTTCAAGAAGACTAAAATAGTTGCGTCCCCAATTTTTAATGGGAGGTGAGCAGGATGGCGGGTAAAGCTAAGGATAAGAAGTCTGGATCAGCCTTGATGTTTGGTGAAAGTGTTTCTGACAAAATTCGCAAACGCGCTCAAGAACTTTTTGAAAAAAGGGGGAGAGCTCCGGGAGATGCTCTGACGGATTGGCTGGAAGCAGAAAAACAAATAAAATCTGAACTAAGAAAGTAATTTGTTAAAAAATTTATTTTACATCAATAAAGGACTACGTAGCAATTATAGTCCTTTATTGTTTTTATCGGCTAAAGTTTCGGACGATCAGGCTAACAGATTAAGAGGATAAAATTTATGAAAAGCCGGGTGTATTTTATTGCGGTTGAGGGTTCGGATAGCCAGCAGGTGATTAACCAAAAACTTAAACACCTGATTGATGAAAGCAAGGTTTTAGATTTTATCCAAAAGGAGGATAAAGTCGCCCTTAAATTGCATTTTGGCGAAGAAGGAAATTCCGGTTTTGTTAGGCCCCAACATGTGCGGGTGGTTTCTGATGCGGCGATTATCCGGGGCGGCAGGATATTTTTGGCAGATACCAACACCCTTTATCGCGGCAGGCGCCTGAACTCAGGGGACCATTTGAAGTTAGCTTATGAGCATGAATTTACTAAAGAGGTAACCAATGCCCAGGTGATTATCCCGGATGATACTCAGGAAAAAAATGTTGTCGGCATTAAGATTAATCAAAAATTTATTCAGTGCGCTAAAGTTGCCCGTATTTTTATCGAGGCTGACGCTTTAGCTGCGGTCAGCCATTTTAAAGGCCATATTTTAACCGGTTTTGGCGGTGCCTTAAAAAATGTGGGGATGGGTTGTGCTAGCCGGCAAGGCAAGCTTGCTCAACATTGTAACCTGGCTCCGATAGTTTATGCTGATAAATGCATTGGTTGTGGTGAATGTGAAATAATTTGTCCGGTCAAGGCCATTAAGCTAGTAAATAAAAAATCGGTGGTGGATAGTGCAAAATGCATCGGCTGCGCTAGTTGTTTGTCGGTTTGTCCGACCATGGCGATGTTTATAGATTTTAAAGCCGGAAGCCAAGTGCAGTATAAAATGGTTGAATATGCTTTGGCGGTACTCAAAGATAAGAAAAAAAAGAGTGGGTTCATTAATTTTGCTACCAAAATCAATAAAGAATGTGATTGTTGGGGCATGGAAAATCCGCGGATAGCTCCGGATGTCGGAATATTGGCATCCGGGGACCCGGTAAGTATTGATCAGGCAAGTTTGGATCTGGTTAATAGGATTTGTGGTAAAGATGTTTTTAAGGATGCTCATCCTGAACAAGACGCAGCAGTGCAGTTGCGTTATGCTCAAAGTATCGGCTTGGGCAGCTTGGATTATGAGTTGATTAAATTGTAAAAGAGGCAGCGGGCGCTAAGCGGAAGTCACCCGGCGCTTAAGAAAGGCACCCGCCGCTAATTGGAATTGCGGCGGTGTGCGCTAGGTAGCGCAAATTGCGCCGGTGTCCGCCAGGTGGCGGATGCGCCGGTGTTGTCTAGGTAGACAAGGAGGCGACTTTGGTGAATAAAATAAAAATTAATTTTGGCGGAGAAGAGGTGGAGGCCTTACCTATTGAGATTAATCAAACAAGTGAATATTGGAATCAGTATTTATTGGATGACGGCACGGTGATTAAGATGAAGCTGGTGGCGACTAAAGTGCTGCGCGTAGATAACAAATATGACCTGGAGGGCAATCCATTATATATTATTCAATCAACCAATATTACTTCCGTGAATGCCTCCGATAATTTGAAGAAAAAAGGTTAACTATTGATTTATGGAAGATAGCCCTAAGAGTAAAAATCGCCGAAGAGCTGAACGCCTAGATGTGGCTTTTACGCTTATCTATGGGGTAGAGAAACCTTATGCTCTGCGGGTAAGTTTGGGATTAGCTGATGATATTGATGCTTTAATGCTGGATTTAAGTGTCTTGGGGATGGCGATGACCACCAAGTTTGATCTACCTAAAGGAACGCAGTTGCAGATTAAATTCAATTTTATGAATTTATTTTTAGCCGGCCAGGAACGTTCCCGGCGCATGGAAATTATCGGAGAAGTAGTTTCTCATGCTGAGTTAAGTAGTGGAAATTACCGAATAGGAATATGTTTTAAACAGATTCAAGAGGCAGATAAAGAGGCGATTAGAAAATTTATAAAACGCAGTAAATAAGAGTTGTTGGCTCATTAAGGAGGATGCAATGTTTAGGGAGAAGATCAAGGTTTTAGATTGTACGGTCAGAGATGGCGGTTTGATGAATAACCATAATTTTGACCTGCGTTTTGTGCGGGAAGTTTATAAGGCGCTTTCGCAAGCCGGTATAGATTATATGGAGATCGGTTATAAGAATTCCCAGCGGCTCTTTAGCGTTAAAGAGTATGGGAAATGGAAATTTTGTAAGGATCAAGATATTAAAGAGGTGACTCAGGGAATTGAATCAGCGACCAAAATTTCAGTGATGGTCGATGTGGACAGGGTGGATGTGGATGATGTTTTGCCTAAACCGGACAGCCCGGTGGATATGATTAGGGTGGCTACTTATGTCAAGGATGTGGACAAGGCGATCTATCTGGTTAATCATTTTGCCGATAAAGGCTATGAGACAGCCGTAAATATTATGGCCATCTCCCGGGCTTTGGATAACGAACTTACGGAATGTTTGCAGCAGCTAGAAAAGGAGAGTAAGGCACGGATTATCTATATTGTAGATAGCTTCGGTTCTTTGTATCAAGAGACCACGGAGTTTTTGATTAAGAAAGCAAAAAGTATCTTAAAAACTAAAGAAATCGGGATACATGCTCATAATAATCAACAACTGGCTTTTTCCAATACCATTGAGGCGGTTATTCATGATGCTAATTATGTGGATGGGTCGATTTTTGGTTTAGGCCGGGCGGCAGGAAATTGTCCTACTGAGTTAATTCTAGGATTTCTGAAGAATCCCAAATATGATATCCGGCCGATTCTAGATGTAATTTCTAAAGAATTTGTTCCCCTACAGAAGAAAATCGAATGGGGGTATTTTATTCCTTATGCGATAACCGGGATTTTGGATGAGCATCCGCGCAGTGCGATTGCTTTGCGGGAAAGCGATAAAAAAGAAAATTACCGCGAATACTATGAAAACTTAGTCGGCGAAGCTGAAGATTAATATGGATATTTCTAATTTTAGGAGAAAGCCGATTTTGGGAATTTTGCGGGGAATAGAGGCACCGCTTATTGAGCCGTTGGTGGAAACAGTGATTGCCGCCGGTTTGCAGACCCTGGAAATAGCTATGAATACTTCCGGGGCCGCGGAATTAATTAGGAAGGCAAAACAAATTGCCGGCCAGCGTTTGACTTTAGGCGCAGGGACGGTACTTAGCCGGCAAGATTTAAAATCTGCTTTAGAAAGCGGTGCTAGCTTTATTGTGTTGCCGGTATTGGTTAACGAGGTAGTGGAATATTGCGTAAAAAATAAGATTCCGGTATTTCCCGGAGCGTTTACTCCCCAAGAGATTTACCAGGCGCATCTTGCCGGCGCGACCATGGTTAAGGTCTTTCCGGCAAAATTTTTCGGTCCTGAATATTTTTGCCAAATCCGGGGGCCTTTTAATAAAATCGAGCTTCTGGCTTGTGGCGGAGTTACCGCTGAAAATTTAAATGGTTATTTTACTTGCGGGGCCAGTGCCGTGACTTTTGGCGCTAGTATTTTTAAAAAAGAGTGGTTGGCAGCTAAGGATTTTAAGGCTATTGGCCAGGCAGTTAAGGGCTTTGTCGATGCTTGGGAGAATTTTTCGATGACGCATGCCTAAACATAAGAGCATAATAATGGTTCTGGGGTTAGTCTGGTTATTGGGAAGGCAGATGAAAGTTTTTTCAGGTGGGACAGAAAAAGTTAAGATTTTTAATGCCGCCACCGGCCAGGTAGAAGAATTAGATAAGGTTTATAAAACAGACGCCCAGTGGAAAAAGATTCTTACATCCGAGCAATATACTGTTACCCGGCACAAGGGCACACAGAAACCTTTTGGCGCAGGCTGTACTTTGCCTAAGAAAAATGCCACTGGGGTGTATCAATGTGTTGGTTGTAATACAGATTTGTTTTCAGTCCAATCGAAATTTGAGTCCGGTACTGGCTGGCCAAGTTTTTGGCAGCCGGTTTCAGAGTTAAACATAAGAACTGTACAAGATAATAGTTTCGGCATCTTAAGAGTAGAAGTACTTTGTGCTCGTTGCGATGCACATTTAGGCCATCTTTTTGAGGATGGTCCGCCTCCTACTGGCAAACGTTACTGTATGAATGCGGCGGCACTTAAATTTGTAGAAGCCGATGAACCGAAAAACCAACAGCTGCAGAAAGCTGTTTTTGCCGCAGGGTGTTTTTGGGGGGTTCAGGCAGCCTTTGAGCAAGTTAAAGGTGTGGTTTCCGCTACAGCAGGTTATACCGGAGGCAACCTAAAAAACCCTAGATATGAGGATGTTTGTGCAGGTAAAACCGGGCATGCAGAGTCAATAGAATTGGAATTTGATCCAGCCGCAGTATCTTATGAAGAACTGCTGGATTTATTTTGGAGCATCCATGATCCTACCACGCTAAATCGACAGGGCCCGGATACCGGTAACCAATACCGCTCGGCAATTTTTTATTATACTGGCGAACAGAAAAAAATCGCCCTGGCTTCTAAAGAAAAACTTGCAACCTCCGGCGAGTATAAAAATCCCATTGTTACTCAGATTGTTCAAGCAGGTGATTTCTATAAAGCTGAAGACGGCCATCAGGATTATTATAAAAAACACGGCTTAAAACCGCTTTGCCACCTACCTCAAGGAGAATAAAATGCAGGTTTTACTGATATCTTCAAGCCCGCACCACGAAAAAAGCAGCACATTTTTATTAGCCAAAGAAGTCTTGCGCGGTTTGGGCGAGGAAGGTATCGCTAGCCAAACACTGCATCTGGATAATTTCAGGGTATTTTTCTGTAAGCACTGCGAAGCCTGTCATCAAAAGATTCTGAAATGCTCACTTAAGGATGATGTAAACATGATTTTACAAAAAATGCTGGAAGCTGACGCTATACTTCTGGCTTCACCTAATTACATTAACCAGGTGACTGCTTCTATGAAGGCATTATTTGACCGCTCAGCGCATTTTATCCATTGCAAAAGGCTGACCGGTAAATATATCGGCGCAGTAGTAACCAGCGGCAGTGGCCAGAATCAAGAGGTCCTGGATTATCTTAAATATTACGGTCATACCTGCGGGGCGCAATATTGCGGAGGAGTTTCGGCTCAGGGGCAATTTGGCCAGGATAAAAAAGATGAGGCTTTTGAATTAGGCAAGAAAATTGCCTTGGATTTAAGAGAGAAAACTCTCTATGCGGATCAGTTGCAGGATATTCAAAAGGGTAAGCAGTATTTTGCCCGGGTAATTAAGCTTAGGAAGGATGACTGGCAGGAAGAGTATAAATACTGGGTGCAGAAAGATTGGCTATAAGTCAGATGGAAACCAAAAGGCCAAATGAAAAAATAGTTTTTGCAGTAATTTGTTTGATGCTTTTGGCCGGATGCCTTGACGATCAGCCGGTTAAAGGGCCATATCCAAATACTGGTGTAGCTTCTTGGTATGATCCAAGCCTAACTTCTCCGGAATTATTTAGGAAATGGGGAGTAACCTGCGCTATGCGCAAGATCGATTACGGAAAATATTATCGCGTTTGTAATTTAGCCAACAACAAATGTGTGTTTGTCCGGCACAATGATTTTGGCCCTTCGGCCGGCATGTATAAAAAAGGAAGAGTTATTGATTTAAGTAAAACCGCTTTTAGAAAAATAGCAGATTTAGACCACGGGGTAATTCAAGTAGCCATTAGTCCAGTATATGATGCTAAAGTAGATTAAAAAGCCGCAGGAGGCTAAGGTAATGAAAAAGATATTAATTTGCAGCTGTTTGTTTATTTTCGGTATCTCAATTTACGTTTTTGCCTCAGACTCGCAGAATGAGAAAGAAGATGGAAGGGGGCTTCCTTATACCAAAGAAATCGGTATTATTTCAGGATATGCCCATGGTAATCTTCAGGAAAAAGGGTCATATAAAATTATTCCCGTTATCTTACGCTTGGGATATAGTCTGGATTCCATAGGGCTGGGTTTTTGCGATCTGATCCGGCCGCTAGCGGATAAACTAAAGATGAAACCAAAAGGCTATACTGGACTGATAAATGAATTTCACCTTAATGGGGTTTTTGCCCCGGATAGCAATTTAGAGGCCGGATGGACCCTATTAATCAAGTATTCATATCCGGTTACTGAAAAATTCCATCCATATTTAATAGGAGGGGGAGGCTTCGGATATATTACCCAGCATACCCGGGAACAATCAATGCAGTGGGGTTTTACCCCTCAATTTGGCACCGGTTTTTCTTATTTTTTCAAAAAAGATCTAGCTTTGAATGTAGAATACCGGCGTCGGCATTTCTCTAATGCCAACATCAAGAGACCTAATGGCGGAATAAACGTTAATATGTTTTTAATCGGTATTTCCCGGTTTTATTAACTAATAATAATTAAATAACTTAATCTCGGTTTTTCTTTACACCTAATAGGTTTCATGTTAAATTATTTAAAAGAATTGGTTCTTAAAGCAAGGAGGAGTATGAAAACTATCCTGGTTTTAGCAGGGTTATTGCTGATTTTTCCTCTGATGGTAAACGCAGAAGAAACCTCTGTTGCCAGCCCAAAAGGCATGACCGATACCGTTTCCGGTGTCGGGTCTGGGAAAGAATCCTCGGGAGCTGACTGTGAAAGAGAATGTCAGCCTCATCAAACCATGAAAAATCTGGTTGAAGGAAGGGTGGCTAATGTTGCCTGCATGCAAACTTGTCTACAAAGAAAGGTTTGGGAAAAACTGTCTACTTCCATTGCTCAGGTGGCGGATTCACTGAAAAATAGCTCTTGTAAAGATATCTTGGTTCCCTTGGGAACCAAGATGGATGAATTAAAAACTAAAGTAGATTCACTTGAACAAAAGCTGGACAATCCCAAGTCCGCTGGAAAAGAAGCACCTTTGATTAAGTAGGTTCTTGAAAATATGAAAATTGCGGTTTTTTTATTTTTTGCGTTATTGTTATTTTCACCTTGTTTGGCTAAAAATATACCCGAGGCACTTAAAGAAAGCAAGCCCGCCAATTTATCTATCGTCGACAAAGTATTATTAAGGCAGGAGATCCTCCGTGTGGGTGCCAGCCGGGCGGTGCTTTTAGTAAGTAGAATTACGGGCAAAGTTGAATATGTCTGGAGCAATGTTTATAAATGTTATGTCAGGCCTAAATATACCATGATGAATGCCCAGCTTCTTTATGACCAATTCCACGATTAGCTGGATGTTAGGAGTTGAACAATCCCTTAAAATCAATGCTACAACCTACTCTTGCCCCTACGAAGGCCTGGGGATGCTTTATCTTACCCAGGGTAAAACCAAAGAGGCAGAAGCAAACTTTAAAAAGGCTATCCAGATCAATCCTGAAATCGAATATAAGAAATATAACGGCCTAGCTAAGATCTATCTTAAACAAGGCAAAACCAAAGAAGCCCGAGAGCTTCTGGAGAAATCCATCCAGAACTATCCTTATGACAACGAGGCAAGCCAGATCTTAAAAGAAATA
>JAZDLL010000027.1:0-4952 GCA_043802105.1 Candidatus Omnitrophota bacterium | reverse complement strand
AGGTTAAAACATTAGTCTTTCCGCAAAGCGTAAGTTTTTTTCTCTTATTGCGCCGGCGCGTATATTCAAAGGCATAACGGATGCAGCGTTCTACCCCCTTGCGGGTATTATAGGAAAGCTGTATGGCTACTTCATCTTTCGTCCCTTTATCCTTGAATTCGCCCATACCCTTATAAAGCCCTTCGGAATTTTCGCGCACCACCACAAAATCAATATCCTCGGGCTTTTTTTCCTTTAAGGGGCAGAAATTCGCATTATAAAGCTTCACCGGACGCAGGTTAATATATTGATCCAAAGAAAATCTTAGCTTCAGCAATATACCGGTCTCCAAGATCCCCGGCTTTACATCCGGATGGCCGATAGCGCCTAAGAATATCGCGGAATATTTTTTCAACTCCTCAATATCTTTTTCTTCTAAAGTCTTTTGAGTTTTGAGGTAACGTTCTCCGCCAAAATCAAAGATCTTCGTCTCGTATTTAAACCCGTGTTTTCCCCCGGCGGCCGCTAAAACCTTCAGGCCCTCGCGGACAACTTCCGGTCCGGTACCGTCCCCTGAGATTACTGCGATTTTATACATATTTAATGAGCACATAACTTATGGAGCAGTTATTTTAATTTGCTCCGACATAAGTTATTTGTGCGAATTAATCCTTGACATCGAAGATGTCAAGGATCTTCGAGTTGTTACTTTTTTACCTTATTTTTAACCCAACTCATCAAACCGCCTTCCCTGACAATTTCCTGCAAAAATTCGGGAAAGGCCTGCGTCTGATAAGTTTCGTTTTTGGTCAGGTTTTTTATTATACCACCGGATAAATCTATTTCAAGTGAATCTCCGTCAGATATTTTATCCGCATTATCTGATTCTAAAAATGGCAGGCCGATATTAATGGCATTGCGGAAAAATATCGCGGCAAAACTTCGGGCTATCACCGCGGAAATCCCGCAGCCCTTGATGGCTAAAGGCGCGTGCTCCCGCGATGAACCGCAGCCAAAATTTTTTCCGGCAACAATTATATCGCCGGGATTCACCTTACGGATAAAATCCGGCTTTATGCTCTCCATGCAATGCCGGCCTAATTCTTTGGCATCTGCAGAAACCAGATATTTGGCAGAAATAATATCGTCGGTGTTTACATCGTCGCCTAGTTTATGAACCATACCTTTAATAATCATAGTTTTTCTAATGGCGAGGGGTGACATCGTTTCGAGGGGCTCCCGTCGCGCGCAGTGCAAACGAGCACGACGGGATACGAAACGATGGCAGGACCCCGAGCCATAAATAAGCAACGGAGACAGTCCCTACTGCAACGCTTCCGGATGAGTAATCTTCCCCGTAACTGCCGAAGCTGCTGCTACTGCAGGGTTAGACAAATAGACAAAAGACTTAGGGCTGCCCATCCGGCCGATAAAATTTCTATTTGTCGTGGCTAAACACACTTCGCCTTCAGCCAGAATCCCCATATGCCCGCCCAAACAAGGCCCGCAAGTCGGCGTAGAAAATACCCCGCCTGCCTTAACGAATATTTCCGCTAAACCTTCTTTAACTGCCTGAAGATAAATTTTTTGCGTTGCCGGAAAAATAATCAGCCTCAAACCGGATTTAATCTTTTTCCCCTTCAGGATCCCGGCCGCAATCCTTAAATCCGAAATCCGGCCATTAGTGCAGGAGCCGATGACGACCTGATCTAATTTAACATTGCTTAATTTAGCTGCCGGCACAACATTGCTGGGTAAATGTGGGCAAGCTACCTGCGGCTCTAAATCCGAAACATCCCACTCATAGGTCTTTTCATAAGAAGCATCTTTATCAGATTTGTAATATTTCGCATGATGGACGATGGACGATGGACGATGGACGATGTATTCCTTAGTAACCTTGTCTGGTTCGATAATCCCCGCGCGAGCCCCTGCTTCAATTGCCATATTACTCATCGCAAATCTATCATCCATTCCTAATTTTTCTATCACCGGGCCGCTGAATTCCATCGCCTTATATAATGCCCCATCCACGCCGATTGCGCCGATAGTAAATAGGATCAGGTCTTTCCCGCCTACCCATTTTTTCAATTTTCCCTTATAAATAAATTTCAGGCTGGCCGGGACTTTCAGCCAACATTTACCATCAATAAAAGCGCGGGCTAAATCCGTAGATCCGACTCCGGTAGCGTAAGAGCCAAGCGCCCCGTAAGTGCAGGTATGCGAATCTGAGCCAATCACTAAATCTCCTGAGCCCACTAAGCCTAATTCCGGAAGAAGGGCGTGCTCTATGCCCATACAGCCGACTTCAAAATAATTTTTAATCCCCTGCTCTTTGGCAAAATCCGCTAAAATCCGGCATTGGTTTGCGCTTCTTAGATCCTTTGCCGGGGCAAAATGATCCGGGACTAAAGCAATTCTGTCCCGGTTAAAAACTTTCTTAAACCCGGATTTTCTAAATTCTTCTATTGCTAAAGGCGCGGTAATGTCATTACCTAAGGCCAAATCTATCTTTGCTTCAATAAATTCGCCGGGCTTTATATCCTTTTCATCCGTATGCGCTAATAATATTTTTTCGGCGATTGTGTAAGGCATGGTTAAAATTAGTCTATTGTGTCGTTGGGTCGTTGGGTCAAGACCCAATGACTCAAAAGACAACAAGGCCTCTTATATTTTAAATCTCTTAACAATGAGGGTGGCGTTGTGGCCGCCGAATCCCAGCGAATTAGACATACAGACATTCACTTTTGTTTCACGGCTGGTATTGGGCACATAATCCAAATCACACTCCGGATCAGGGTGTTCGTAATTTATGGTAGGAGGGATAACATTATCTCTTATCGCTAAACAGCAGGCCACAAACTCTACTCCGCCGGCAGCGCCTAATAAATGCCCGGTCATGGATTTTGTAGATGAAATCATTGTCTTTTTGGCATAACTACCGAAGGACCTTTTGATAGCCAGGGTTTCCAGTTTATCATTAAGCTTAGTGGAAGTCCCGTGAGCATTAATATAATTTATATCCTGCGGATTTAGGCCGGCATCCTTTAAGGCCATATTCATCGCCCGCATCGCGCCGTCTCCTTGAGGATCCGGGGCAGTCATATGATAAGCATCGCATGACATACCGTAACCTACAATTTCAGCCAAAATATTCGCTTTTCTATTTTTAGCATGCTGCAGAGTTTCTAAAACCACTATGCCGCATCCTTCAGCTATGACAAAACCGTCGCGCTCCTGATCAAAAGGACGGCTGGCTTTCTGCGGCTGGTCATTGCACACAGAGAGCGCCTTAAGCGCGCAGAATCCGCCTACTCCGGTAGGCACAATACAGCTCTCTGTCCCTCCGGTAACCATTACCTCGGCATCGCCGCGCTCTAAAATCCTGAAAGCATCGCCAATTGCGTGCGAACCGGAAGCGCAAGCCGTAGCCACGCAAGAATTAGGCCCTTTTAAACCGAACATAATCGCTACTTGGCCGCTGGCCTCATTAACAATAAGCATAGGAATAAGAAAAGGCGACATCCTGGATGGGCCTTTCTCTATCATAATCTTATGCTGCTCTTCTATAGTGTATAAACTTCCGATCCCCGAGCCTATTAGGACGCCGGCAGCTTCCCGATTCTCTTTTTCTAAATCTAACCCGGCGCTAGTAATCGCCTCTTTAGAAGCAGCAACCGCATACTGGCCAAATTTGTCCATCCGCTTCACATCTTTGGAAGACATGCCGTAAAAGGCAGGATCAAAACCTTTTACCTCTCCGGCAATCCGGGAATCAAATTTAGTAGAATCAAAAGAAGTAATCGGGCCTATCCCGCTCCTGCCTTCTTTTAAAGCCCCCCAAAAAGAAGAGATCTCATTGCCTACCGGAGAGATAACCCCCAAGCCGGTAACCACTACTCTATTTTCCTGCATAGCCTATCCCCGCAAAATTTACCCCGCCGTAACTAAGGCGGGGTAATAATACCAGATGAAATCCCGCTATCGGCGGGAGAGCTTTTATTTATTGCCGGCTTTTTCTTCAACGTACTTGATAGCATCCCCGACAGTAGTGATTTTTTCCGCGTCTTCATCAGGGATCTCAACGCCAAATTCTTCCTCTAATGCCATAACTAATTCCACCGTGTCCAGAGAGTCAGCTCCTAAGTCATCCACAAAAGACGCCTCAGCAGTTACCTCTTCAGGTTTTACTCCCAGCTGCTCTGCGATTATAGACTTCACCTTATCTTGCACTGCCATTCTCTTTTCCTCCTTGCCCACAAGGGCACACTGGCGCAATACCACATAAGCGCCAGGTGTTTCTTGTCAGTTATTGCATTACCATCCCGCCGTCCACAACAATAGTCTGGCCGGTAATATAACTGGAATCTGCGGATGCCAAAAATAAGCTGGCAGAAGCGATATCTTCGGGCGAACCAAGCTTATTTAAGGGGATAGCTTCTTTCATCTTCTCTTTTATATCCTCCGCAAGCTTAGCAGTCATATCCGTCTGGATAAAACCCGGAGCTATAGCATTCACGTTAATATTGCGGCTGGCCAGTTCCTTGGCCGCAGTTTTTGTCAAAGCGATAATCCCGGCTTTAGAAGCGGAATAATTTGCCTGGCCGGGGTTGCCGATTATGCCGATAATTGATGCGATATTTATGATCCGCCCTGACCTCTGTTTAATCATCGGGCGCGCTACGGCTTTAATACAATTAAAAGAGCCTTTAAGATTTACGTCTATTACCGCATCCCACTCTGCCGCGCTCATCCGTAATAAAAGATTGTCCCGGGTGATTCCGGCATTGTTAACTAATATATCAACCTTTGTAAATTTGTCAAGAATTTTGTTTATCACTTCCTGCACCTTATCGTAATCCGTAACATCCAGCTCCAAGGCCATAGCTTTCCTGCCCAAAGATGCAATTTCAGCCGCTGTTTTCTCTGCCTCTTCCTTATTTACGTCAGCAATAACTATATCGGCGCCTTCT
>JAZDLL010000120.1:0-2308 GCA_043802105.1 Candidatus Omnitrophota bacterium | reverse complement strand
GATATTGCCTTCGCTTTCATGGCAAACCGTAATAATCCTGGTGGAGTTGTTGATTAAAGTCCTTAAAATATATTTTTCCCGTACAATTCCGGCGTAGTGATTAATGTTGGCTGCGGTGGGCACGGAGTTAGCCAAAGAGGTCAGGTAGCTTGCCCCGCCGATGGCATCCAACGCCTCTTCTTTTCTTAAAGCCTCCGTCAGCGTAATTAAATCCACTGCTTTATTGGCATTATAAAGATCACTGATCGCTTGAAAAATTTTACGGTGAGTATCTTTATAAAAACAGGCAGCGTCCAATTTCTCCGCAGAGATGGAAACTGCTTCCTCATCCAACAGCATGGATCCTAAGACCGCCATCTCGGCATCCAGGTTTTGCGGAGGAAGTTTATCTAAATTTGAGTCTTTAGCCATGCTTAATGTATTTTCCTTTATCCCTGCTACTTCTTAACCACCCACAGTTTAACTGTGGCAATAACCTGCGGATGCAATTTCACCGGTATTTCATAAATTCCTAAAGATTTTATCGGCTCAGGCAAATCAATGACGCTCTTATCGATAGCAAAACCTTCCGCCTTTAAAGCTTCCGCTATCTCCTGGGCGTGAATGCTACCGTATAACTTTTCTTCATTTTGAGTTAATGCCGGGATGGTTAAAGCCAGCGCGCTTAAGCGCTGTTTGACCAACTGCGACTCCTCTTTAATCTTAGCGGAAGTTGCCGAGCGCAGCTGCTCTTCTTGCTCTAATCTTTTAAGGCTGCTAGGCGTAGCCGGCTTAGCCAGGTTATGCGGAAAAAGAAAATTCCTGGCAAACCCTTCTTTAACGCAAACCACCGCGCCTTTTCGCCCGACCTTATCTACGTCTTGATTTAAAATTACTTCCATCTTAATTTATCGGGTGTAAGGAAGCAGCGACAAAAATCTCGCCTTGTTAATCAGCTCCTTAATTCTCCTTTGATGCTTAGCGCAATTACCGGAAAAACGGCTGGCGTTGATCTTACCCTTCTCGGTCATAAAAACTTCTAATCTCTTAATATCTTTATAATCAATGCTACCTAATTTATCCGCGCAGAACCGGCAGAATCTTTTTCTTACCGGGCCCAGGGAATCCTTCTTTTTTTTAATAATTTTTTTATCTTTGCCAAAACCTCGGGTTTTAACCTTCATGCGTTTCATCCTCGCTTTCTGCTAACCACGTTGATTCACTGTTGGATTCCTCAGCTAGAGCCTCAGGCGCCGCTGCGCTAGCCGGGCTAGACGCCTTGGCTTGGGCCCCCGGAGCACCCATAAATTGCACACGTTCCGCCCGGACTTCAATTACCGAACGCTTAGCTCCGGTATTGTCCTCCCAGGAACGCGACTGCAGCCGGCCCTCCACTAAAAGGCTGCTTCCTTTATGTAAATACTGATTACAGGTTTCGGCTTGTTTGCTCCACACCACGGCCGTAATAAAACAAACTTCTTCTTTTAGCTCCTGATCTTTAGTGCGGTATTTACGATTGATCGCCAGGCGTAAATTAGCCACCGCCGTGCCGGATGGCGTATAACGTAACTCCGGATCCTTAGTCAAATTGCCCATTAATAACACTTTATTATAACTAGCCATAGAGACTCTTTCTCTGCGCTAAAAAAGCGCAGGTTAGTTAAAAACTTAGCTATCCATCCGGGTAAATAAAACTCTTAAGATATTTTCATTAAGCTTGAAAGTGTTGCGCACTTCTTTGATCGCCGCCGGCGGGGCAGTGAAAGCCGCCAAATAATAAATCCCTTCCATAAATTTATTAATCGGAAAATATAATTTGCGCCTCTCAGCCCAAACTCCGGACTGCGTAACCTGGCCGCTATGCTTAATAATTACATCATCAATCTGCTTAAACAAAGCTTTCTTCTCTTCGTCGGATAGATCCGGTTTAATAATTACCATCGCTTCATACTTATTCATTTTTATCTCCTTGTCTACCTAGACAACACCCGCGCAATACCGCTAAGCGCGGGGTGTCCCTGTATTATAAGTGTTCATTGTCGGCACGATGCCATTTTCTATCCAGCTCAGGCAGCAGCTGGCGGCATCTTCTTCTATTTGTTTAACCGCGGCTTTTTCATTACGTAAAAAACCCGCCAGCACATATTTAGCGGCGTCTTGCGAACCTGGCGGCCGTCCGATGCCAATTCGCAAACGGTTAAAATCCTGGGTTCCCAAATGCTCAATAATTGATTCCAGGCCATGCTGCCCGCCGCTGGAGCCTTGCGGCCGAATCTTGATTTGGCCCAGCTCTAAATCTAAATCGTCACAAACCACTAAAAGATCCGGC
>JAZDLL010000040.1:0-6961 GCA_043802105.1 Candidatus Omnitrophota bacterium | reverse complement strand
CTTGACCACCGAAGAGTTAACTTTAATCTCCTCCTGAAATCTTTTAATTAACCCAAACTCACCGATATCCTTTAAGCGCATTTATTCTCCTTAAAAATTTTAGAAATATTCTTTAAATAAGGCGGCCGGATAATTCCGTAATCTGTGACAATTGCGCTGATTAACTGCTGCGGAGTAAGATCAAAAGCCGGATTAAACACTTTGGCTTTGGGCGAGGCAACCTTGCGCTTAAACAAAATCTTAGTAACTTCCGCGGTTTGGCGCATTTCAATTTTAATGGCCGCGGCATTTTTTGTCTTAAGGTCAAATGTGCTGCGGGGCGCGGCAACATAAAAAGGTATGCCGTGGTATTTAGCTAAAACTGCCAGATTAAAGGTACCGATTTTATTAGCCGTGTCACCGTTGGCCGCAATGCGATCTGCTCCGGTAATCACAATATCAATTTCTCCGTCACGCATAAGTTTAGCGGCCGTGTTATCGGCAATCAAGGTCACATCTACGCCTTGTTGATACAGCTCCCAGGTAGATAAACGCGCACCCTGGAGTAGAGGCCGGGTTTCAGAGGTAAAAACTTTTATTTTCTTTCCTTGAGCGCAAGCAGAATAAATAACTCCCAAGGCCGTGCCATAATCAATCGTCGCCAGTATCCCGGCATTACAAATGGTGAGAACCTTGCTCCTGTCTTTAAGCAGTTTGGCCCCGTAAGCGCCGATTTTACGGCAAGCTGCCATATCCTGGCGCATAATCAACTGCGCTTGCGCCAAAATCAACTGTTTAATTTTAGAGATTGGCTGCTTTTGGTTGGCTAAAGCCACCGCTGATATTCTCTCAATGCCCCAAAATAAATTCCTGGCGGTCGGCCGGGAACTGCCGATATATCTTGCCGTAGCATTTAATCTCCGGCTAAACTTGCTCCAATCAGAACCCGGATAATCTTTGATCCCTAAATACATCCCTAAACCGGCAGCTGCGCCTAAAGCCGGGGCGCCCCGCACTTGCATAATCTTGATTGCCTGCCAAAGATCTTTTAGGCGATCAATATCAACATGCACTAATTTCTGCGGCAATTTAGTTTGATCAATAATCCTGATCGTAATATTTTTCCAGTCTCCTGTGCGGACATTCATAATTCCAAATGTTCTAAATTGTTACGGGTCCTGTCTTGGGTATTTTCTAGCGCTGACGCGCTGCGAAAACACCCAAGCCACCCGTAAAAATTATTACAAACCTATTAATCTAGCCAATAAGCTCTTCTTCACCTCAATGGCTGCCGCAGGACAGATTTCCTGACAACAGAAACAAGCAATACATTTCTTGTAATCAACCTGAATTCCTCTTTTTTTTAAGCGAATACATTTCTTGGGACAGACTTTGACACAAGCACCGCAGCGCGTACACTTGGAACGCAGCGAATAAGGATAATACCTGATTAAAGTTTTAAATATCTTGGTTACCAGGGGCGGCAGTTTAGTAATTTTTGCAGAACTTTTCGGCAAAATAAACGGACGGATATTTAACTGATCAATATCCTGGCCGACTATTTTTATCCTGCTTAGCGAAGCTTGCCCTAAGTTGCGCAAAGCAGCCTCTTTAGTAGTAAGCACCTCCTGCTGAGTAATCCCCATGATTTTAGCCATCACCGTATCTAAAGCCACACAATCGCTACCTGCAAGTAAAAGGCCCAGTTGGCGGGTTAAACCGCTAGTCGCCGGCCCATCTCCTTCCATGGCTAATACCCCATCGATAATCGTTAAGTGCGGTTTGGCTTCCTGATAAATATCCACCAGAATCTTGGCAAAATCAGCCGGAGCGAAATAATTTTTATGCAGCTCAGTTTTATAGGTTCCGGCAACCAGCCCGAAGAGATTTTTAATGGCGCCGGTAATCAAAGTGAGTTCATGAGTTTTAAATTTAGGCAGGCTAATCAGATAATCGCACTCATCAAGCATGGCGGTAAGCGGGAATTTATCGCGCATCCGGCGCTTGTCGAAATTCACCAACCTGACATCCTCCTGCCGACAAACTTCTTTTATTCCGGTAATCTGGTAAACTTCATCGACATTTTCAATATACTGAAAAAGAACGCTTGGCCCATCCCCCACCACAATCTTGCAGTTTATCTCTTTTAATATCCGGATCACCCCTCTCACCACCTCCGGATGCGTAGTAATGCCGCTTTCCGGGCTTTTGGACATTAAAAGGTTGGGCTTAACCAAAACCGTGGAATTCGGATGAATAAAATTAGTAATACCGCCTAAAAGGCCCAGTGTATCCCGGAGGCCTTGCTGGACGATGGCCGGCTTATAACTATTGCATTTAACGATAGCAACTGTAGCGCTCATGGTAATTTAAAAAAATCTTTGGCGTTTTGAGTGGTTTGATCGGCAAGCTCGCCAAAACTAACCCTTTTAATCTGGCTGACCTGCTGGGCCAGTAATTTTATCTGCGCCGGCTCATTACGTTTTCCCCGGAATCCTTCCGGAGATAAATACGGCGCGTCGGTTTCCAGCATTATTCTGGCCAGCGGCGTTAAGTTCACCATCTCTCTTAAACCCTGAGCCTTTTTATAGGTAATATTACAGGTGTAAGAAATAAAAAAACCCAGCAGCAAGCATTCTTTTAAAAAATTCTCATCCCCGGAAAAACAATGCACCACTGCCCGCAAAGGAAGGGCGGCTTTTAAAATCTGCAAGGTTTCTGCTTCGGCTAAACGAGAATGCACCACGAGCGGGAGCTTTAATTCTTTGGCTAAAGCAATCTGCTTAAGAAACGCCTGTTTTTGATTCTCTTGGCTGGATAAATTACGGTAATAATCTAAGCCTGTTTCCCCGATGGCCACCACTTTCTGCCCGCAAGCTAATTGTTTTAATCTAACCTGCGCCTGCTGATCGAAAGTATCCGCATCATGCGGATGCACGCCTACGGTCGCATAAACTTGCGGATATTTATGGGCCAATGCGCAAGCAGCATCTGAAGACTCCAGGGTCGCCCCAATATTAATAAAATAATTTATTCCTGCTTCCAGAGCACGCTGGATAACCAAATCACGATCGCAATTAAAGGCGGGAAAATCAAGATGACAATGCGTATCAATCAGCATGATTAACTACTTTTTTTAGTCTCAATACGCGGGAACAGCGGATTAGTTTTATTAATCTTGGCATTACCTAGTTGCAACAATATAGATTCTGTCGTCTTAGGCATAAACGGGGCAATCTGTCGGCCAACCGTCCTAATCGCTTCAACCAGTAATCGAATAAAAGCTTGAAGTTGTTGGGTTTTGCCTTCTTTTACCAGATTCCAAGGCTTGGTCTCTTCAACATATTTATTCGTGATTCCGATAACTTCCCAGATCTTTCCAAGCGCTAAACTAAAATCATTATTCCAATTCAGCGGGGTATAAACTGCCTGAGGTAGCTGCTTTAGCTTCTCTTTAATATTTTGTCCGCTGGCATCGTATTCAGTCTTATATACATCTAGCTTGGGAATCATGCCCGCATAGTATTTTTCAACCATGGTCAGCGTGCGGTAAATAAGGTTCCCTAGATCATTGGCCAGGTCACCGTTAAATCTCTTGATTATCGCTTCTTCTGAGAAGTTGCCATCTGAACCAAATGGTACATCGCGTAAAAGAAAATACCGATATACGTCGATGCCAAATTTATCGACCATCTCCAAGGGATTAACGACATTGCCGCGCGACTTTGACATCTTATCTTCATTCATCATCCACCAACCATGAGCAAATATGGTATCCGGCTGCCGAATACCTAAAGCCTCCAGCATGATCGGCCAGTAAATCGCATGATGCCTTAATATATCTTTACCCACCAAATGCATAACTTGAACATCTTTGTCCCACCAAACGGAGCGGTAAATGTTGTGGTTGTCAAATTCTCCTACTGCGCTGATATAATTAATCAAGGCATCAAACCAAACATAGGTTACATGTTTTTGGCTAAAAGGTATGGGGATACCCCAGCTTAATCTTTCTTTGGGGCGAGATATGCACAAGGGCTCAAGTTTATTTAATAAAAGAAAGCTTAAAACTTCATTTCTGCGGCTTTCCGGTTTAATAAAAGCTGGGTGATCTTTAATATACTTAACGAGCCAACCTTGGTATTTTGATAAATTAAAGAAAAAATTGGTTTCACTGATATTTTCAAGCGCCCGCTTGCAATCCGGGCAAAGATTATCAGTAATCTGCGTCTTAGGCCAGAATGTTTCACAAGGAGTACAATACCACCCCTCGTATTTATCCTCGTAAATATCCCCCTTTTCATACACTATCTGCAATGCTTTCTGTACACATTTAATGTGCCGATCTTGCGTTGTGCGGATAAAATCATTGTTGGATATTTCAAGCCTGTTCCACAAATCCTTAAATTGCACCACTACTTTATCGACAAATTCTATCGGAGAAAACCCGGCTTCCTCGGCGGCTTTCTTAATCTTCTGTCCATGTTCATCCGTTCCGGTAAGAAACCAGACATTTTCTTTTCCCAGGAGGGAGCGGTTATAACGGGCCAAAGCATCGGCGGCAATATTAGTATAAGAATGGCCGATATGCGGAGAGGCATTTACATAATAGATCGGCGTGGTAACATAGAATTTATTTGTCATGCTCTTTTTCCTTATAGCTTACTTCAATATAGCCACCCTCATCAAGCTGCACGCTAACTAGGCGCTTAAAAACATTAACATTAATTACCTTGCCTTTACCCTCCGGCGTACTTAAGTGCTCACCTTCACGCGGTAACCCCTTAGAAAGAAGTTTATAAGTCTCATATTCATAAGATAGACAACACATTAACCTGCCGCATAAACCGGAAATTTTAGGCGGATTTAACGGCAAGCCTTCTTCTTTGGCCATCTTGATGGTTACCGGCTCGAAATCTTTTAAGAATTTTTTACAGCAAAGCTCGCGGCCGCATGAACCATATCCGCCGAAAAGCCTGGCCTCATCCCTTACCCCGATTTGCCTTAATTCAATCCTGGCCTTAAAAACTTTAGCCAGATCTTTAACCAGGTTACGAAAATCTACCCTTCCGTCCGAAGTAAAATAAAATAAGATTTTGGAGCGGTCAAAAGAATACTCCGCTTTCACCAGCTTCATCTCTAATTTATGCTCAAAGATCTTTTTCTCGCAGGCGACAAACGCCTCTTTAGCTTTAACCGCGTTATCCTGGACCTGTTTTAAGTCGCTTTCCTTGGCCAGGCGGATTATTTTTTTCGGCAGCTCCTTGGGGAGATCCTCAACGCCGCAATGCGCCTGACAAGTCGGAATCACGCAACCACAATCCAGGCCCCGGTCATGCTCAACAATCACATAATCGCCGACTTTTAAAATTAGATTGCCGGTTTGATAAAATTGCACCATACCGGAATTATTAAGTTTAACCAAAGTCATGCCTTCCATAGCTGCGCTCCTAAGTTATGCAAAATTAATTTACTGTTGATATTCCTCTCTAAATACAAAGAGCTTTCCGAAAGCGTAAGCATAATATCATCCAGCTGCTTAAAGGAAAACTTAGGAATTAGTTTTAGTAAATCACTGTGCCGGTCTAAATGAATTGCCTCTTGTTCAGGCAAGCCGCTTTTTAATAAATAGATATCCCTAAACCAGGAAGCCAGGATATTTAAACAAACCTGCAACTGCTCCTTACTTTGGTGCAGCAGATGATAATCCAGAGGTTTTTGCGAAAGTATAAAAGCCTCAAATATTTTATTTTTCTCCTGCAATAAGGGGGTATCTTTTAATTTTAAAGCCAAGCCCAATCGCCCTTCCGCATAATATGCTAAAAAATGCGCGCTGGTTTTATCCAAAGCGTAATTTTTAATCAAAACAGTTTCTAGCTGAGCTCTAATCAAGGATGAAAACTTTATTTGTTTGCAGCGGGAAAGCACGGTTTTAATAATATTTTGAGGCTTATGCGTAACCAGGATAATCAGCACATCGGCAGGCGGTTCCTCTAATACTTTAAGCAAGGCATTGGCGGACTCGGGGTTAAGCTTATGCGCGTTATCAATAATAAAAACCTTGACCGCGCCCTCGTACGGCCGAAAATTTGCCTGCCGCAAAATATCGCGAATATCCTCGATTTTTATCTGTGCCTGTCCGTTTTGAATAATGTGCAGGTCAGGGTGTGCCTCGGCTTGAATTTTTAGGCACCCGCTGCAAGCGCCGCATGGCCGGTCAGCTTGCGCTGTACAATTAAGCTGCGCAGCGATAATTTTAGCGACCATTTTTTTGCCGATTCCCTCCGGCCCGCTAAAAATATAGGCCCCGGAAAAACTGGCTTTCGCCAGATGCGCCTTAATTATACTTAATGGCCGGTCATGGCCCAAACAATCACTAAAATGCATTCACTATCTCCCTGATTTTATTTTGCGTCTGAAGCTTATTTTCCAACACTTTAACGATCTTAATCCTTTGGGGCTCTTGTCTAGCCAACGTCAGATAACCTTTCCTGACTTTTTCATGATAACTCATTGAGCGCTGTTCAATACGATCCTTGCAATTATTCCGGTGCTTAAGACCGCTTTTTACCGGCAAATCCAAAAAAATAGTTAAATCCGGCTTGATGCCTTGCGTAGTAAAGCTCCCCAAAGATTTAATTAACTTTATATCGATACCTAACCCAAAACCCTGGTAAGCAATGGTCGAATCCAGAAATCTATCGCAAACCACTATTTTTTTAGCCGCCAGGGCCGGTTTAATGATCTCCTCGACCACCTGAGCCCGGGCCGCCATATAAAGTAAAGTTTCGGCTTGAGCGGATATTTTGCTTTTAGGATCCAATAATATTGTCCGGATCTTTTCGCTTAGTTTGACTCCTCCTGGCTCACGCAGATAAATTACTTTAGCCCCTTTAGTCTTAAGATAGCTAAAAAGCATCTCTGACTGCGTGCTCTTGCCGCAACCCTCAGAACCTTCAAATGTAATAAATTTACTTTTCAT
>JAZDLL010000035.1:0-19241 GCA_043802105.1 Candidatus Omnitrophota bacterium | reverse complement strand
GGCAGCCGGGGCGGCGGCAACTGCGGGTACCGAGGCTATTTCCGGACTAACCTCCTCAGACACAGGTAATACCGGAGCCCCAATTTTAACTTGGCCGGTTTCTTTAGATTCTTGGGCTAAATCTTTAACAATATAAGCATCTAGTTCTTTTCTAAACTTAGCTAGACGTGCTGATTCCAAGGCTTCTTTTTCCTCATCAAGCTTATCCACTCTGGCTCGATATCCGGGATTATGGTTATATTTATAATCCGCCACAGCAATAAACGGCCAACGTAAAACTCCGCCTATAAATCCGACAATCATTGCCGGTGGCTCCCAAAGAAATGCTTTTAGACGCGTCTCAATCTGATCCATCTGTTTATAATAATATTCCACCGTAGACTTGCGGCGTTTAAAACGCTCTTTAGCCAAAGTTAAATCCGGTAGAGATTTATCTTTGCCCATCGTATACTCTGCAATAGGGTAGCCGTCATAACAGGCCGAATAGCCCTGGTTTCCGGAAGCAGTAGATTTCTGAAATTTATAAGTGGTACAACCTGATAAAATAAGTGCCAGAATTAATAAAACCGGTATTTTTCTCAAAGCCACTCTTCCTTTCCTTCGCATCTACTACCGCATTAAGGCCAGTGCTTCGGAACGGGTCTTTTCATTCTCTTTAAAAATCCCGCGCACGGCGCTGGTGACCGTCATCGTCCCGGGCTTTCTTACCCCGCGCATAGACATACACAAATGCTCCGCTTCGATAACCACCATTACCCCCAAAGGCTTTAATTTATTCATCACAATCTCGGCAATCTGCGTAGTTAATCTTTCCTGAACCTGTGGCCGGCGCGCCAGGATATCAACTACCCGGGCAAGCTTGCTTAACCCGGTTACCCGGCCATTTTTAGGAATATAAGCGATATTGGCCTTACCCAAAAAAGGTAAAAGATGGTGTTCACAGACAGAATACAGCGGTATCCCTCGCAACAAAATAATCTCATGGTGCTTCTGCTCTAAGATAACCTCCAGCTCATTTTCCGGGTCCTGCTTAACCCCCGAAAATATCTCTTCGCACATTTGGGCAACCCGGCGCGGTGTTTCCAAAAGATCCTTTCTTTGAGGATCTTCGCCAATCGCCTCTAAAATCTGACGCACCGCTTTTTCAATCTTAGCTTTATTCATCCTGGAAGTTCCTTAATTAAACCCTAAAAATATCTAGGGTATTATCTAATAAAAACCCTCTTTCCGCAATAGGTTTTTAATGAGGCCAGGCCGAATCAAACACCTTATAGTTTTTATTTAGCGCAGTCCTTGTGAGCGCTAGCGAACAAGGATAAGCTTTGACCACGTAGTGGTCAAGGATCTTTCCTTATAGCCACCAAGTATTATTTTGAAAACATAACTAAACAAACCAGCTTTGTTTATTTCCCGATACAAAAATCCGTAAAAATTCTATCCAGGAGGTCTGCTGAAAAATCCTTACCCAGGATCCTGTCCAAATAAACACAGGCGTCTTTTAAGTTTTGCGTAATGAATTCTAGGGATAGTTTATCCGCCAAGATAACCTGGGCTTGAACCACCAGCTTGCGGGCATCCCGCAAAGCTTGAATATGCCGCAGGTTGCTGACTAACAACAGCTCCGGACCGGGGAGCTTTCCCTGATAAACAAAATCATAAAGAGCCTCCTCCAAAAGATTCAGGTTTTTTCCAGATTTAGCCGCCAGCATCACCACTTTGGGAAAAGCCTTAATAATCCGATCTTTTTCAATGCGCACTTTTAAATCAATTTTATTAATTACCGCGATAGAATTTTTATTTTTTACTTCCTTAATCAATTTCAGATCTTGCTGGTCCAATTTTGCGCTGGCGTCAAATAAAATAATTACCAAATCCGCCAGATTAATTTGGCTACGGGCAAGCCTGACCGCTTTCTGTTCAATCAAATTACGCGGCTTAAGAATTCCGGCAGTATCCACAATTCTTACCGGGATACCTTTTATATCGAGCATTTCTTCAATGGTGTCCCGGGTAGTTCCGGCAACCGCAGTGACAATCGAACGTTCTTTCTTAAGTAGGGCGTTTAAAAGCGAAGATTTCCCCACATTAGGTTTACCGCAAATAACCACATGCAGGCCTTCACGCAAGATCCGACCGCCGGAAGCGCTACTTAGCAATGCCTCCAGCTGCGCATCGATAGCCGTAAGGCCAAGCGTTAACTTTTTCAGATCCTGCGCCTGGATATCTTCTTCGGGAAAATCAATGTTTGCCTCCAATCCCACTAAAATGTCTAACAGCGCTTGGCGGATTTTATTAATCTGTTGGGACAGGCTGCCCCTTAACTGCCCCAAGCTTATTTTAAGCGCAGAATCTGTTTTGGCGCGGATAATATCAATCACCGCTTCGGCCTGCGCCAGGTCAAGGCGGCCGTTTAAAAACGCCCGTTTAGTAAACTCACCCGGATTAGCTAAACGACAGCCATGTTTTAGCGTTAAATCTAGAATTTTACGTAAAGACAACATCCCCCCGTGACAGTTTATTTCCACCACATCCTGGCGGGTATAAGACTTCGGGCCGCGCATAAGAGTAAGAATAACCTCATCGACAACTTTATGGTTGTCCACAATCTGGCCATAATGCATTGTATAACTCTTAAAAAGCGCCGGATTCTTTTTACGGTGGCCGACAAATATTTTACCGGCAATGGCTAAGGATTCCGGTCCGCTCAGGCGCACAATACCAATACCGCCCTCCCCGCTGGCAGTGGAAATTGCGGCGATCGTATCTTGCAGGTTATCTTCCCACATTTCTAAATTCTCCCACCACAAATAATGAACCCGTAACTAAAATTAAGTCCTGTTTGCCGGCCAGTCTCCCAGCTAAAAGCTTAGCTTCCTTTACACTTTGCGTCAAATGTAGTTTTTCTTTAAAATAGCCGGCCAACTTAGCCGGGTCAGCTGCCCGAGAAGTATCCGCCCGGGTAAGAATAATTTCATCGGCCAGAGAATGCAATACCCTGCAAATTCCGGCAATATCTTTATCCGCTGAAATCCCTAAAACTAAAACAAGTTTTCTGTATTTAAAATTTTCTTTGATCGCTTTTTTTAAAACTTTGGCGGAAGCCAAATTCTGCGCGCCATCTAAAATAATTACAGGATTCCTTCCTACCACCTCGCATCTTCCCGGCCAGCGGGCCTGGTAAACTCCTTGGTGAATAGCCAAAGGCTTAAGATTAAACCCATAACAACTCAGGCTTTCAACCAGGCCAACGGCTAAAGCCGCATTAGCTGCCTGATGGGCTCCTAAAAGCCTTAAACGTAAATTTTTGTAATTATTTTTAAGCCCTTTAACCGTCAGGCCTTTTTTGGAGAAAGAATACTTTATCTGCCGGCCTACTTCGTAAAGCTTGGCTCGAAATTTTTTACATCGATTACGGATTACTGCTTGAGCGGCTTTAGGCTGGAAAGCCGAAATTACGATGGCGCCTTTACGTTTAATAATCCCCGCTTTCTCGGCGGCAATCCTGGCTAAAGTATGGCCCAATTTATCTACATGTTCATAACTAAGGGGGGATATCCCGCAAACCAGAGAATCCGCGGCATTCGTCGCATCCAGCCTGCCCCCCATTCCGGTTTCTAAAACCACAAAGTCGATTTGCTTGCGCTTAAAATACAAAAAAGCTAAAACGGTATATACCTCAAAAAAGGAAAGCTGGCCATATTTTGAATAGCGGTTATATTTATTAATCATTGGCTTTAGTTCTTTAACTAAATCCGCTAACTCTGCTTTCGAAATCATGCCCTCAAACTCTTTGGCCCTCCTTTTAGAATTACCGACAAAAGGCCAAAGAATCCGGATTCTTTCTCTAAAATCATTTAAATGCGGTGAGGTATAAAGCCCGACACTAAATCCCGCGGCCCTAAGAATATAGGCCACCAAAGCGCAAGTTGACCCCTTACCCTTGGTTCCGGCAATATGAATAATGCGTAAGGATTTTTGAGGATTGTCGATCTGCGCAAGAAAATCCCGGATCCGCGTAAGCTTTAACGTTACTGAATAAGGGTAGTTTAGGTTTTTTTCGTAATTAGGGAGGGAGTTTAAATATTTTTTAACTACCGGGTAACTCATGCCTTAATGCTTAAAATGTCTGATCCCCGTAGTGACCATAGCAATTTTATATTTATCGCAAGCGGCAATAATCTCTTGGTCGGCAATCGAACCCCCGGGCTGGATGATAGCTTTCGCCCCGGCTTTATGCGCCCAGGCGATAGCATCCGCCTTAGGGAAAAAAGCATCCGAAGCCAGACAGCAACCGGGCTTAAGTTTAGAAGATTTGCTTTTGGCAATCATTACTGAATCCACGCGTGACATTTGCCCGGCGCCAATACCTACGGTCGAAGAGCCAATCGCTAAAACAATTGCGTTGGATTTTACGTGTTTGGCTACCTTCCAAGCAAAGATCAAACTGCGCAGCTGGGCCGAAGTGGGTTTTTTCTTGGTCACCACCTTAAGATTGCCCATCTCCAAAGTGAGCAGGTCGGGCGTCTCTAAAAGCAGCCCGCCGCCGACCCGTTTCATTTGCAGGTCCTCGGCCGGGCTCCAATCATTTAATTCTAAGAGGCGCAGATTTTTCTTAGGCAGGAATAAATCTAGGGCGGCTTTTTCAAAGCCCACAGCTATAATACATTCCAGAAATCCGCTTTTAATTATCAATTTGGCGGTCTTGGCATCCAGCTTCCTATTTAAGGCCACCACCCCGCCAAATGCCGAAAGCTTATCGGCTTTCCAGGCGTTTAAATAAGCTGTGCTTAATTCTTGATCTTCAGCCACCCCGCAAGGATTATTATGTTTAACAATAACTACTGCCGGATTTTTAAACTCTTTGGCTAACTCTACGGCAGAATTAAGGTCTAGAATATTGTTAAAAGAAAGCTCCTTGCCCTGTAATTGCTTAAAATTAATCAGCCCTTTAACCTTGCCACTTTCTTTATAAAAAGCCCCTTGTTGATGCGGATTCTCACCATAACGCAAATCCTGGATTTTTTCAAAAGCTAAAACTAGCTCTTGGGGGAAGTCTTTGGCAGCTTGATCGGTTTTAAAATGGCGGCTTAAATAATTATAAATTACCGCATCATATTTGCTGGTATGGCCATAAACTTCCACGCCTAATTGACGCATTAAATCTTCGCTCAAGCAGCCATTATTCTTCTTGAGCTGGGCAATTACCTGAGGATAACGCTGCGGATTACAAATTACCGCTACCGACTGACAGTTCTTTGCCGCCGAGCGTAACATCGCCGGGCCGCCAATATCAATATTCTCAATAGCTTCGGCAATCTGGACCTGAGGTTTTTGAATAATTCCCTCAAAAGGATACAAGTTAACCACGAGCATATCAATCAAGCCGATGCCAGACTCAATCAATTTTTGCAGATGTTCGGGATTATCGCGCAAGGCCAGCAGCCCAGCGTGGATCGCCGGATGTAAAGTTTTTACCCGGCCATCGAGCATTTCTGCAAAACCCGTGTAGGTAGCAACTTCTATTACCGCAATGTTATTTTCGCGCAAAAGTTTCGCCGTCCCGCCCGTAGAAATAATCTCTACGCCCAGCCGGGTTAATTCTTGAGCGAACTCCACAATACCGATCTTATCTGAAAGACTGATCAATGCCCGCTTAATCTTGACCATTACTGCCCTTCCCTGCTTTAGAATTTACTTATTGAACCGGAAATTAACTAAATCCGCATCTTGCATAATATAATCTTTTAATTCCAGGCGCATTTTTCCTGCCTGTTTGCTTTGGGTTTCCCCTCCGCAAGCAATAAAATCGGCAAAACTTATAATTTCTGCGCGGATAAAGCCTTGCTGAATGTCGGAATGGATCGCTCCGGCTGCCTCCCAGGCAGTGGTACCCTGCTTAATCAACCAGGCGCGATTCTCTTTGTCTCCGACGGTCAAAAAACAAATAAACCCGCTTTGCGCTAAAACCTTAGCCAATAAACTGCCCATTTCTTGCAGCTCTTCTTTATTAATCACCACCACCGGCTTAAGCGTTAATAAACCATAGCCGGAAATAACTTCTTTTTCCGGCCCGGTCAGGCCGACGCTAGAAATAAACTCTTCTTTTTCCAGAGCCGCCTTCATTTTATTTAAGATTGTTTTTTCCTCCTGCGCCGCAGCTTTGGCCAGACGCGTCTCTACAAAATCCAGGTCCTGCAGGATTAAATCCATCTTGGCCTCTGCGGGAATAATAATTACATCTGCCTCACAAGCCCCATCCTGACCGACTAATTCTACCTGAGGATAGGTTTTCTTTTTGGCTTTCACCAGTTTGTCCGCCTGATCCAGCCGGATTTCTTTAACATTATGCTTGCCTAAAACGATCTCGCTGATAGCAAAGGCGCTTATTTTCATAAATAAACCGAGTTAAGAGACTAACTCCCTCGTAGTTTTTTTAGTAAACTTGAAATGCTGGTTAACAAAAATTATTCCAGGTAGGTATAAATCTTGCCTTTGTAATTACGCAATACATATTTACCCTTGGCCTGGGAAAGAATATAATTTGGCCCCACGGGGATTTTCCCGCCGCCGCCCGGGCCGTCGATCACATAGGTCGGAACGGCATAACCGGAGGTATGTCCGCGCAATTTCTCAATAATATTTATTCCGGTGGCTACCGGGGTGCGAAAATGCTGAGTGCCCCTGACCGGATCACATTGATAAATGTAATAGGGCCTTACCCTGATCTGCAAAAGATCATGCACCAGGCGTTTCATAATAAATGGCCGGTCGTTAATCCCCTTGAGCAGCACAGACTGGCTGCCTAAAGGTATGCCGCTTTCCGCAAGCATATCGCAGGCATTTTTGCAACGTTTAGTAATCTCTTTAGGGTGGTTAAAATGGATGCTCATCCAGATCGGCGAATATTTTTTAAGCATCTGGATTAAATTTTCAGTAATCCGCTGGGGCAAAGTTACCGGAATGCGCGTACCGATCCTGAGCAATTCCACATGGGATATTGCGCGGATTTTTGAAATTAAAGACTCCAGCACTTCGTCTTCCAGGGTAAGCGGGTCCCCTCCGGAGATTAATACATCCCGAATCTTACGGTTGGCTTTAATATATTCTATCGCCGCATCAAATTTAGTTTCCGGATTAAGGTCTTTTTCTTCATGCTCCCCCACTAAACGCCGGCGGGTACAATGCCGGCAATACATCGCGCAATGATCTGTCGATAATAACAGGACCCGATCCGGGTAACGGTGGACCAAATGCGGCGCGGGAGAATCCCGGTCTTCGGCGCAGGGATCCGCCATTTCATGGGGAGAAATAGAAAATTCATCGTTGACCGGAACGGATTGCCTCCTGATGGGGCAATTGGGATCTTCAGCATCAATCTGGCTGGCCCAATAGGGAGTAATCGCCATGGCTAAGCGCCCTTTGGCTTTATCAATTCCTTTTTCCTCTTCCGGAGTAAGCTTAATAATCTGGGCCAATTCTTCTTTGGTGCGGATTCTGTGTTTGAGCTGCCAATGCCAATCTTCCCAATCCAAAGGATTAACATCTTTATAAAGCGAGATCTGCTGATAATCACGTACGCGTTTCGCCGGCCGGTAAATAACAGGGGTTTCCGGCTGCGCTTTCTGATTGTCTAAGCTTACGGGGTTATTCAATTGGCCTTTTCCTTTCTGAGGCGTTTAAAAGTATTGCCTCAATCAGATCTTCATATTTCATTCCGGCAGCATAAGCCATAATTGGAAAATTGGATTCCTTGGGATCTAACCCCGGCAGGGGATTGATCTCCAAAACATAAGGCACATTATTCTTATCCAAACGAATATCCGTACGCGAAATATCCAAACAACCCACCGCCCGATGGGTGCGCAAGGCGACATCCTTAACTTTTTCTTCGGTATCTTTATCTAGCCTAGCCGGGCAATGGAACTCCGGCACCAGCCCCAGTTCGCGATTGCCCTGAAATTCTTTCATCTTCCAGGAGTAAAAATATTCTCCGCTTTTCTTACAATTAGAAAAATCAATCTCTAAAATCGGCAACACGCGGGTTTTGCCGTTTTCCAAAATGCCTACTGTCAGCTCTTTGCCCTCGATAAACTCCTCCACCAAAGCTTCCTGCCGGTAGATATTAATACATTCCTTAACCTTAATTTGCAAATCCGCCGCATTATGCACGACATTGGTTTTGTTAATGCCTTTGGCTGAGCCTTCACAATTAGGTTTAACAATCAGCGGAAATCTTAAATCTGAATCCAGCAGTTCATTGCCCTTGACAAAAAGTTGAAAGTTAGGAGTAGGAATGTTTTCGGCTTTAAGTATCTTCTTAGTTAAGGTTTTATTTAACGCCAGAGCCAAAGAAAAGGTGTCTGAACCGGTATAAGGTATGTTTAAATAATCTAATACCGCCGGCACTTCGCTTTCGCGAAAGCGGCCGTGCTTTCCTTCGGCAATATTAAACACCATATCCACGCGATTTTTTCTAAAATAAGAAAACAGAGCCGGGTACTCCACGTCGATGGCCTCCACGGAATGACCTTTGGTTTTAAGCGCCAAAACCACGGAATTAATCGTCTCCTCGGAATCACATTCGGAAAAATAATCCGCCGGTTTCAAAGGGTCTTTCTTTTTTAAGTTATAGGTCAAGGCAACGCGCATTTAATTTAATCTGTTCCTGATTATGGCGCTATTTAAAATCTTACCCACCATTTGTTCGTAGGTAATCCCGATATCTTTAGCAATCAGCATAAAAACATCCTCTGTAGATAAAGAGGGCAGCGGATTAATCTCTAAAACATAAGGACTGCCTTGATTATCAACCCGGAAATCGACTCTCCCAAAATCCCGGCACTCCACAGCGCGGTAAACCTTTAAAGCCAACTCATCCAGCTTTTTCTTTAAATCGCCGGAAATTTGAGCCGGGCAGATATACTCCAGGCGGTCAGAGGTAATCCGGGCGAAGGTATAAAATTTATTATTTAATTTTAATTCTCCGTCTATTTTTATTTGCACTACCGGCATTACTTCGGGATTTTCATTGCCGACGATCGCCACGGTAAATTCCTCTCCGCAGATAAATTCTTCAACCAGCGCCGGCTGCTTATAAGTTTTAACGATAAAATCTACTTGTTTGGTAAGTTCATCCATATTTTCTACGCGCGAACTTTCGCTTAACCCCTTGGATGAACCTTCAAATCGCGGCTTAACGATTAAAGGAAACGCGCAATGGTCCTGATTAATCAAGCCCGAAGCAGAGCTGACTTCAAAAAATTTAGGAGTGGGAATCCCTTCGGCAATAAAAATTTTCTTGGCCATCACCTTATCCAGAGTAAGCCCCAAAGTCAAGGCATCCGCTCCCACAAAAGGAACCCCGGCCATTTCCAGCAAAATTGGCACTTGAGATTCCCGGTTTCTTCCACTCAAACCCTCGGAGATATTAAAAACAATATCTACCCCCAAATGATCAATTATTTCCAAAAGGTTAGCGGCATTACCAATTTTTTTCACCTTAAAACCATTTGCCGCGATCGCCTCCGCAATAACATTAATTGTATCAGGATGATCAAATTCCGCATTAGCATCCAGGGGATCGTCCTTTTTAAATTTATAATCTGTTTTTAAATCGTAGGTTAATCCGACGGTTTTCATGATTTTGTGCCCGGTTCCTTGCGCCTCGTGATTTATGGCCTCTACTCTGGCCTAAAAAATGGGCCATTGTGTCGCTTGTGCGGTTACACCTGGCGCTTATTGGAATTGCGCCGGTGTGCCGCTGGCTGCGTCAACAAAAAGGGCTCACTTTCAATTGCTTTGTTAGAGAGCCCTTAAACTTCTATCCGATTTTTTCCAACTTAATTATAAACCTCCGATAAATTTACGCTAAATATAGTAGTTACTCTATTTTTTTACCACAATATGTTGGCATTGTCAAGCAATTTTTACTTAAATCCGTAATCCGCTGTTTTTAATTTTATCGTCGGAAAAGGCGGGTTTTAAGGTCACAACGCAGGATTTTTTACAATTAAAGCCCAAGACCTATTTGCCTGGGCTCACCGGGATTTTTCTGGCAGCAAAAAAGTTATTCCATTCTCCTCAAGATCGCTGATAAGTTGGTTAAATTTAGTAAAAACACAGCCGCTCATGCCCAAAGATTTTGCGCTTTGGACTAATTCCGGGCGGTCATCAGTATAGAATATCTCTGCTGGGCTGACTTTCAGCTTTCGGATAACCAAATTATAAATTTTTTTATCCGGCTTGATCAAACCTAGCTGAAAAGAAAGAAAAATTTGATCAAAAACCCCGAAAACCGGAAAATTTCTCTTTAAATACTCATAATGCAGGATATTTATGTTAGAGAGCATGGCTGTTTTATAGTTAGTGCGTAAAGCGTTGACTAAACCAAAAACCGAACGATTGTCGGAGCTTAAGAAAAATATATCATTCCAAATCGGCTCAAAAGAATCATAGCTAAGTTTTAAATCCAGCATTTGTTTAACCTGAAGATAAAAATCCTCCGGGGTTATTTTTCCGGCCTCAAAAGCAATGGTCGCCTGGGATTCAAAAAAAAGATCGTAAATCTGGCGGGGAGTCTTGGAACAAAAAGCCGATATTCTTTGGGCGGATCTTAAATGATCAAAATCCACCAGCACTCTACCTAAATCAAAAAGCAAAACTTTAATTTCCGGGCGCATCGGGCTAATTACCTTTATCCGTATTCTTTCTAAAAAGATCTAGAAATTTATCTTCGTACTCCTTATAAACGTTCCACTTATCCAGTTCGACTTTTAATTCTTTGGCCTTGGCGATATCCAGCCGGCTTTCCCCAAAAAGCTTCTCAATCTTTTCTTTTACCGAAACCGGCAAGTTAGTCAACTGGCTTAAAGTTTTTTTAATCAACTCTACCTCTTCCTCGCCGATGGGAGCCGATACCCCTGAGTTACCCAGTTTCAAATACTCCAGCAGTTTATTAATTTCATTTTCCATTACCTGGGCCTGCTCCTTGAGCGGTGCTACATTTATTTGAATATTTAATATTTTTCCTAAAGCCGCCAGTACCGCTGCCGAAGCCTTTGGATTTTCAATCTGGATCGTATAAAGAGGGATCTCGCCAAGAAGGCAAAATCCTTTTAATTTTGCCTTCTTGGCGATGCCTAAAAATAAACCGTTCATCCCGCTGATCTGGCCTTCCACTAGAGGAGAAAAATTATATTTCTTTAAGCTTTCTTTTATTTTCTGTTCGGTGGCGACAAACCAAACTCCGGAATCCTGGGTGTGGTCAGTGGGCTGGGGCATGGAGGCAAAACTAACGATTGATTCTACCCCCAGATCTTTAGCCAAGCCGATAATGTTCTGGGCATAACTATCGGCCTTGGATAAATCCGGCTGAGCATTGCTTAAAAAAATAACCAGGTCATTTTTGCCGGATAAATCGCCCTTGGCAACAGGATTTTTCCAATAATAAAATTTCCCCTGGGGAAGAGGGGGAGTTTCCAGTATTCCAGAGGAAATAACGCTCCCCGATAAATAAAAAAACTCATCTGGGATAATCCGCGCAAACTCTTGGGCCTTCAGCTCCTTAATTAAATATTCTGCGGCTTTAAAGGCCACCTCGCCCATTCCCGGCCAAGCGACAATCAAATAAGGTTTTTTTAATCGAGGTTTTTTAGTAATGATCAAAGCATCCATGTTTTCTCCTATATTTATTATGAAAAGTACCCAGATCCTGCTTCGCCTTCAGCTCCGCAGGATTTCGCTAGATTTAAATTCAAGGTGCTCAAAACTTATATTTTTTTAAAAACTCCTCCAAGACTCTTGCTCCGTTATAAAGATTGTCCAAATTAGCATGTTCATCGGCGATATGCGCACACCCCTCCGTGCCAAAACCCGTAGCCACCGCCGGAATATTCATCGCTTTAAAAAAAGTTATAACCGTTGCCCCGTCTGATCCGCTAATGCGCGGTTTGATCTTTAAGCTTTTCATCGCCGAGACTAAGCTGCTGACCAAAGGATGAGCCGGATCAATATAGTAAGGGTTCTGAATTCCCTGGATTTTAATTTTATAATTTGAGGTATATTTAATAATGGTTTTGCGTAAAAAACGCAAAATTTCTTTCTCGCTAGATTCGGGGAGAAATCTAAAATCCAGTTCAAATTCACACCAGTCGCTAACCACATTAACCTTGTCTCCACCCTTGATCGTACCCACATTTATCGTAGGGGCGTGTAGATATTTATTTTTAGCATAACGGGGGTGGCTACTTTTAAGATCAATAATTATTTTAGCTGCCAGGTCTATAGCGTTAACCCCCAGCCAGGGATAGGCGCCGTGCGCTTTTAAGCCAGACACCCGCACCGATAGGTGCACCAGCCCTTTCTGCGTGACGACAATTTCAAAATCATCGGCATCCAAAACTATCGCCACATCGGCTTTGAGCAGCTTGCGCTTAAGTAAAGGTATCAAACCTAAAGCGGAGCCGCTTTCTTCGTCAGCCGTGGCAGCCAGGATTAAATCATAATCAAGTTTAATGCCGTCTTCAACGATGGCGCCAATTGCTTCCAGTGCACTAGCCAAATTCCCCTTACAATCTGTGGCCCCTAAACCATAAATCCGTTTGCCGATAATCTTAGCCTTGAAAGCCGGAGTTTTCCAACTGGTTCCGGCGGGAACCGTATCTAAATGCGGAGTAAGTAGGAGCGATTTTCTGCGATTTTTTCCTTCTAGGGTGGCCAAAACATTGACTCTTTTGTGGCTAAAAGTATAGGTTTTAATTTTTAACCCTAAATCCTTTAAATATTTGCCCACAAACTCAGCAATTTTTCGCTCATCTCCGGGAGGATTCTGAGAATCCAGAGAAATTAATTTTTGAATAGTTTTTATCAGGCGTTTTTTATTGACCATTAACGATAGATTTCATATTAAACATCCCGCGCATTATTCCTTAAGTTCCAGGGGATTAAAACCGTAGTATGCAAAAAGGGTATAGGCTGTACCCGATACCGAACCCGTATGGCTGCCCTTAGGGGTCGTCCAGCCATGCCCGGTATCTACCTGATCCTGGGTGGCGTAAGGCAAACAACCCTGGCCTTGACCGGAGGCAGAAGGGCTAGAAATAATCATATTACCCAATTCACTCAAATACATCCGGGCTTTAGCGCCATAATTAGCGGCTTTGACTTTATCCCCTTTTCTTAAATAAAATTCTTCCATAATTTTATAGGAGACCACCATCTGTGCTGTCCATTCCGAAGATACTACTCCTCCCCTGGCCGTATGGCGCTGCGGGGCAAAATCAAATCCTTTTATTTTTACGCTCTGGGCATTTACGCGCATAAAATTAATCTGCACGCTGCAATTTTCTTCGACAAACTCCAAAATCTTATCCGGGTCCATACCCAAATCTAATAACTTTTGCGGCCCAATCGCCGCAATGCTCCAAGCATAAGTATCGGTGGCAATGGTAGAGTCCCCCTTGCCGCGCTTGACCGGTAAATCCTGGCGATCATAAGTATTGTTCACCATCCAGTTGATGGCCTTGGCCGCCGCCTGAGAATAAATTGTTTTGCCCGTAACTTTTGCTAACATATTAAAAAATGCATAGGCGTCAAGATTATGCTCGGTAGAATACCAATCCACTGCCGGCCCGCCCCGGATACCGCCGCCGGCATCTTTATTCTGCAAATCAATTATAGTAGTAGCAATACTTTCCGCTAAACCTAAATAACTTTTATCCCGGGTGCTTTGCATATACTGCATAATCGCCAGCCCCACCCACAGGTTAGGCCCGCTATGTATAATAAACTCCGCCGGCCCGCCATCATCAACATAATAAGCGTTAAGAAACCAGCCATTTTCTTTTTTAGCGTTATGCGCAAAAAAATCCAGAATTTTCTTAGCCCGGTCAAAATCTAAAAATTGTGTATACACTTGAATAAGCAGAGCCAGGTCATAAGTAAAGGACCAATTGGCAATCTCTTGGTCCCCTTCAAAGCTAGCTACCAATCCGGTACGGTTATTCTGATGAATCTTAAGCCACTGATACATTTTGTCAAAATTTTCTTTTTCCAGAACCACCTTTTCTTGGTCTAATTGGGTCAATTCTTGGGCGGCAATACTTTCTTTACGCACTGCCACCGTCAACTTGTTCTCCAAAACAGATTTTTCTACGGCTAAACTGGCGATCAAATCATTCAACTGTTTAATTTGAATTAAATCGCCAGCTTGGATATTTTCCTTTTGCGTTTGAACGGATTTGATCTGCTCTTGGAGAGTTCTTAGTTTGGATACGAAGATTTTTCGCTGAGCAACCACCTCGGCTATTTTTTGTTTGGCGCTAGAGGAATCCTTTAAGACGATCGCCAATTTTTCAATTAACTGCTGGTTGCCCTGGGTTAGCTTAAAGTTTAAATAACTATTAGTCCCTAAGCCGCAGGCCAAAATTACCACTAACCCCAAAACTACCGGAACAAAAAGTTTTTTTAACCAGGTATAGCGCATAAGCTTGTTGTTTTGCTGAGCCGAAATATGGTCATAATTTAGGCCGACCAGATACTGATGTTTATCTCCGAAGATATTTCTAACCCAAACGATACTGGCCCGGGCGCAAATGGGTTTACGGCTAATCGGAATATCAATCTCTAATGATAATTTAATATTCTTCTGCTGAATTAGCTCAAATAGCTCGGCATCCAGGTTATTGATCGCCAGGCAAATCCCTCCCCGGCTGATATTATTAGTAAATCCCTGTAACCAGCCGGAAAGAAAAATTTCCCCCTCCGGCTCTTCCAGGCGGAACTGTACTGGAAATACCGTATCTAAGCGCAGGTATTTTCTGTGCTCTGCGGGAATTAATTTTTTATTTTTAGGCAGCATATTTTATTATTTAAATATTTATCTGCTTCATTTTATAACAAACGCCAACTAATGCAATGCGAATTGTCTGGCCGCACCCTAAGGCTTTTAGGTTTTGGCTGCGGGGGAATTAAAAGCGAATGACTTGGAAAAATCGGTAAAACTGTTGATCCCTTTTTGTTGGCAAATAATTTTTAGCTTATTAAAAACCTCTTGGGTCATTTCCACGTCGGAAAAAGCCCGGTGTTTTTGGGTTAATTTGACTTTCAGTTCCTGGGCTACAAACCAAAGCGCATAACGGGCTAGGCCGGGAATAAGTTTTCTGGCCATCGTTAAGACGTCAAAAATAACAAAATTAGCCATATCCGGATACCCCAACAGCTTAAGTTCATTATTTAAAAAACTTAAATCAAATTCCGCATTGTAAGAACAAAGGCAGCTACCTTGAATAAATTCTAAAAACTTAGGCATTACGTTGTCTATACGCTTGGCATCTTTTAGCATTTCCGGAGTAATTTTATTCACCGCAAAAGCTCCCGGAGAAATCTCTCTCCCCGGATTAACCAACGCTTCAAATTGCGCTATTCTTACCTGGCCTTTAACTCTTAAGGCCGCTAATTCCACTATACGGTCTCCGGAAAACGGATCAAGCCCGGTTGTCTCAGTGTCAAAAAAGGTAAACTCTATCTGGTCAATATCTTCGGTCATCTCGGGTAACAATATAAGCCGGAATTAAACGCGTGGGTTTATAAGCCAGCTTGGTTTTACGTAAATTCTCCAATCCTGAATCATCCATGATATTAATATACTTATAGCTCTTTAGTTCTTGGCTAAACTGGCGAAAGATAAACTGCGCCAGTCCCTTAATCCTCAAATCGGTTATCTCGTAAAGTATGCAAAAAATATCGGCATTTAACCTGTAACCAAAACTAAAAGCCTTAATCTTTTTATCCACCCGAACTACGATACCTTCTAAATTCAGCTGCTTAAAGTTAATGAACGCATTCTTGATTACTTTACGATTATCCTCAAGCATACCACAATAAACATCATCTTGACACTGAGCTTTACGTTCTTTAATCCAGCCGTCAAATAAACTTAAGCAATCCGCATGGTCTGCCAAACGGATGCTGCGCCAAGCGCAATCATAATGCTTGATAAAATAATTACACGCGGCGCGTTGAGATTTAAATTTATTCCCCACCAACAGCGCCAAATCGCTGCGCAGGCACAGATAATCCGGATATTTTTCACGAACCAGATACCCCAAAAAACGGTAACCCTCTGAATCCTCTTGCTGAATATTTTCAATTCGCGAGATATCCTTATTTTTATTGATCTTGTCCATAATTGCAAAAGCTTGTGGGATAACCTCCGGGTCAAAAGAAGCGGTCAGGGGCGGCAGATACATAAAACAACCTATCGCATCACGAAAAAAAATGCATAGGCTCTTGCGGATAACTACCCAGTCGATAGCATAAAGCGTGCGCCAGATGTAAATATTCGCAAAGGAAAATGCCGCTAATTCATGCGGGTGAAAATCAAGATGCCGGTTAAATAATTTCTGGTCTCTTAAAACTAGTTTATTTAATTTCATGGGGCAGGTTTAATTCCGCAACTTCTCTAACCTCCTCATAGGCCTGGATAATTTGAGGATTATCCTTGAGCATCAAACGCAGAGCTGCAGAATTAAGATACTTCGTTAGATAAACAATGTAATCCTTAGCCTCCTGGCTGTTGATCTGCTCATAGGCATAAGGACAATTTAAATCTACGGTCAATAAAACTTTATCTTTGCGCAAATTAATCAGAAAAGGATAGAGCTGGCATTCAAAAGGCCGAAAATCATAAATCTGGCATTGATTATCCCGGGTTTCTAAAAACGGGCAAATAAAATCCGTCCCGCCTGGATTAGGGATTGGCTGGATCCGACGTTCAATAGAAATAGAAGCAGTGGGAATCCCCTTTTTATCCAGTAGTCCCTGAATCTCTTCATCCAAAAGGCAGGGGCTCCAAACCGAGTTGGCTTCCTTAAACCGGCAACACCCCCGGCATTTAAGGCAAAACTCCTGCGGAACAAATTGTTTGATCATTTAACAATGCTCCCCAATTTTAGGTTTTTATCAGGGCCAACTACCGCCAGGATACTTTCATCAGAGCCCGCCAAAATCATCCCCTGGCTTTCTACTCCCCGCAAAATAACCGAATCCAGATTATCCACTAAAACCACCTGTCTACCGACTAACTCTTCTTTAGAATAATAGTTCTTAATCCCCGCCACCACCTGTTTTTGCCGATCACCTAGATCCAACGTTAAAATCACTAATTTGTCCGCATTTGGATGATCGCTAACCTCTTTAATCTGGGCTATTCTAAGTTCTAATTTTCTAAAATCATCAATCGTTGCCATATTCTTCTCCTTGCCACGAGGGCACACTTGCGCAATATTCGCCACCAGGCGAACACTGGCCCAATTTCCCGTCACGTGACGGACACCCACGCAATTCAGTTTAGCGTGGCGTGCCTATCTGGGCCAGGTGCCGGCGCCCTTTGTAACACAGGGCGCCTTAAAACATTAACTCCACATAAAATTCCAGCTGATACGCATTATTGGCGTGACCATCGCCGCGCACATAAGGACTAAATATACTTCCATCTACATCATCACGTTTTTCTTTATAATACTTACCCGGAATAAAGTATCCTCCTAAAAACCCCAGGTTAATATGCTCAGTGGCTTTGTAATCAACAAATAAATCCGCTTCCAGTCCCAAGTTGCGGGAAAGATACTTAGCCTGATCATTTAAAGTTCCCACCGGGCGATTAAATGCCCTTAAATAGTATCCATATAAACTCACGCAGAGTTTATCCGTAAAATTATAATCAAAACCAACGGAAGGCATGATTAAATTTTCAAAATCTCCGGAATAAAATGTGCCCGGCCGCGGTACGCCGTAATTTAAACCGTATCCTCCGCCCATGGCCACAATCGGAAGCATATCGACATTACTACTGCTAACTGCATCACTTAAGTTCCGGTTAGTGGGAGAAGAATAACTGAAGGCGCGATTTTTTCCTGAAACATAAAGTCCATCTGCATTCTGCGCCATATCTAAAGTCGGTTTATTCCCGGAGCAAAATAAAAATTGCAATTCCGGGACGAATTTTCCTAAAATATAATTGAAACCGGAATAAAACATGTAACCGGTATGCTCGATATCTTTATACTGGCTATCCTGGCTTTGCGCATACCCAAAATTACGCGCTGCCTCTAATTTTAAAGTAAATTTATCCGCCGCATACTCCCAAGCAGTGCCAAAGGTTCCCAACAAATCTCTTTTTATCGGGGCAGCGTATAGATTATCCCTTTTGCCGCTAGAGGTATAATCCGCCAGCATACCAACATAAGGCCAAAAGGTCTGCTTGCCTGTGGTAATTTTAACATCGGTAGCAAAAAAATTAGCCGCATTCGGTTCATATTTCTGGCCCTGGTCCTCTTCCTGCTGAACATGCGGTCCTAAAACATTTTTATAAACTAAATCCGGGCGGCAATAGTATAGGCGCCAAAAGATATTTTGGGCCTGGCGGTATAAAGTAACTCCGTAGTTTTCATAACCGCCATTTAAGCTAAAACCATTGCCTACCTCATAAATATACAACCCGGTCTTTAGGCCAAAATTGCTCCCAAGTTTATTATCCAGCCAAAACTCCTCCACCTGCGGCAACAGCTCTATATTGCGGTATTTCTCTATTCTTCCTCCGGAAGTAATCAGCGTATTGTGAACAAAAAGCGGAGCATCATAATCGTAAGGCCCGTTACGTTCAAGCTTAAGATAAAATTTAGTACCTGAGCCCTTAAATTCGCCGTTAAGGGCGAAATTATAATCAACACCTAGATAAGTAGTTTGATCATCCTTATTGTGGTTATCTAGATCCACGACATTTTTTAGAGTAACTAAATCCGTGCGTAGATAGGAATTCAGTTGCAGCGCTAACTGCTCGGTATTGAGCAATTCATAACTATACGCTAAAGAAGTAAAACCTAAAACTAGAATTAGGAAGAAACAGATCTTTTGGGTCATTTTTTCTTTTCGATAAGCTAGCTTTAGGAAAAAACTTAAAAAACGCCATAAGTAATTTATGGCGTTTATTTATTGGCGGGGCCGACGAGATTCGGACTCGCGATCTCCTCCGTGACAGGGAGGCGCTTTAAGCCAGGCTAAGCTACGACCCCAAAAGATAACCCCCAGGATGCTTGTGGGGATCTACAGTTTAACTAATATACTTGTTTTTTAGCTAAAGTCTACTCTTTATTTTACAATATTTAATGGTGGGCGATAGAGGAGTTGAACCCCTGACCTTCTGAATGTAAATCAGACGCTCTAACCAACTGAGCTAATCGCCC
>JAZDLL010000026.1:0-6173 GCA_043802105.1 Candidatus Omnitrophota bacterium | reverse complement strand
TATCGCGCCCGCTAAAACGCCGCCAGTTATTGCTACGCTAATTGAAGAAAGTCCTCTGCCGCAGGAGGATAAACCGGCGGAGCCGGCTCAGCCGCCGCAGCAGGTAAAAAAAGAAAAGCCATCCGGCGGCAAGGTAATCTTCGGCGTAGTAATTGAAAAAAATCCAGCCAAGAAAGAAATTATGATTGATTTAACTAGAGATAGCGGCGTAGAGGTTGGCCAGAGCCTGGTGGTAGTGCGCGAAGATGAAAAAATCGCCGACCTGGAAGTAACTAGGGTTTCCGATAACTATAGCATAGCCAAGGCTTTGACGGATAATGATTTCGGCGCCGTAGAGCTATTTGATAAGGTCGAGTTTTCCCTCTAAAACTTCTTAGATCAATTCCCCACCTAGCCTCCTTTTCCCCTGATTTTATTTGCTAAAACTCCTATTTTTTGATATAATTAGTTTCCCTGTTTAAATAAAGGAGCCACGCATGATTGAACGTTACAGCCTTGCTAAAATGAAGAGTATCTGGCAGGAGGAGTTTAAGTTTCAAACCATGCTGGACATCGAAATTTTAGCCTTAGAGGCCTACGCAGCGAAAAAGATTGTCCCTTCCCCAGCGGTAACAAGAATTAAACAAAAAGCCAGATTTAATCTTGTCCAGATTCAGAAGATTGAAGCCAAAACACAACATGATGTTGTGGCTTTTGTTTCTAATGTAGCCCAATATATAGGCAAAGACGCTCAGTATTTGCATTTAGGGCTCACCTCTTCTGATATTTTAGATACTACACTAGGGGTGCAATTAAAGAGCGCCTCTGAGATATTAATTGAAGATCTAGAGAAGCTATTGGTGGTGGTCGCCAAGAAAGCCCGCCTCTATAAGGATATGGCTTGTATTGGCCGCACGCATGGCGTGCACGCCGAGCCGACGACCTTAGGTTTGAAGCTGGCGCTTTGGTTTGATGAAACTAAGCGTAATTTAGCCCGGCTTAAACAAGTTAAGCAGGAAGTTTGTCTGGGTAAGCTCTCCGGAGCGGTGGGGACATATTCCAATATTGAGCCGTTTGTGGAAAATTATGTCTGTAAAAAACTCGGGCTTAAACCCGTGAATATCGCCACTCAGGTTATACAAAGGGATGTATACGCACAATATATGGTTACTCTGGCGGTAATTGGTGCCTCTTTAGAAAAGTTTGCTACTGAGATCAGGCATTTACAGAAGACCGAGGTTTTAGAAGTTGAGGAGCCGTTCGCCAAGGGGCAAAAAGGTTCCAGCGCCATGCCGCATAAGCGTAATCCGGTCATTTGCGAGCGGATCTGTGGTTTGGCCCGTCTTTTACGGGGTAATGCCCAGGTAGCTTTAGAGAATGTGGCGCTTTGGCATGAGCGGGATATCAGCCATTCTTCAGTGGAACGGGTAATTTTTCCGGATTCCACTCTGGCTTTAGATTATATGCTGAATAAATTCATTCAGGTTGTCCTGGGGATGAAGGTTTATCCGGATAATATGCTGGCTAATCTGGCTAAGACGCGCGGTTTGATTTTTTCACAGCGGGTTTTAATTGCCCTGATGAATAAAGGTCTGGAAAGAACCAAGGCTTATGATTTAGTGCAGAAGGCGGCCATGCAAACCTGGCAGGGCACCGGTAATTTCAAAGATAATCTTTTGTCAGTTAGCGGCGTAGCCAAATATTTAAGCGCCAGGGAACTGGATAAAATATTTGATTTAGATTATTATTTGCGTAATGTAGATAAAATTTTCCGGAAGGTCGGTTTATAAGATAAATTAACCCTGCCTTTAAAAAACCTCTTTAATTATGCAGTACAAAATCGAAGTTGTGGATAAGCCTGGTATTTTTGACGCGGTTGGCCAGGGTGTAGCCAAAGATATCTCTGACCTGGGAATAAGCGGTGTTAAAAAAGTTAAGTTTATTCAGGTCTATATCTTAGAGGGTAATCTGGCGGAAGGTCAAGTTATAAACATTTGCCAAGAGCTGCTGACGGACAAGGTGACGCAGGATTATAAGATTTTACCTGGACACCCGGCCTTATTGGAGAGGCCGGTGCGCGCTGCTGCGCGATATATCGTAGAAGTGGCCCATAATCCGGGAGTAATGGATCCGGTGGAGGCTAGCGTTTTAAAAGGCATTCAGGACCTGGGAATTTCAGGGATAGATGCCGTTAAGACGGCTAAAAAATATATAATTTTTGGCAAGCTCTCCGCAGCTCAATTAAAAAACATCTCCGAGAAACTTCTTTATAATAAACTTATCCAGCATATCGTCAATCCTCAAGCTTTAGAGGCTGATACTCAACATCTTCCCGCATATAATTTTAACCTGATTACCGTTGATTTACTGGGCGTTTCTGATCCTAAGTTGTTGGAGATCAGTAAAAAAGGCCAGCTTTTTTTGAATTTAAATGAAATGCGCCAGATTCGAGATTATTTTCGCAAGCTTAAGCGCAACCCTACGGACTGTGAGTTGGAGACGATTGCTCAAACCTGGTCTGAACACTGCTACCATAAAACCTTCCGCGGCAACATTACTTATAAAGAAAGTAAAGCTGCTCCTTCTTTAGGAAATCTGGCGATTAAGAATCTGCTTAAATCTACAATTATGAAAGTAACTCGCCAATTGGATAAGAGCTGGTGTGTTTCGGTATTTAAGGATAATTCCGGGGTGATTAAATTCGATCAGCAAAATAATATTTGTTTTAAAGTCGAGACCCATAATCATCCTTCGGCTTTGGAGCCGTTCGGCGGAGCCAATACCGGCATCGGCGGAGTAATCCGCGACTCGATGGGCACCGGGATGGGGGCCAAGCCGATTTTAAACAGCGATATTTTTTGTTTTGCGCCGCCGGATTTAGCTTTTAATAAAGTTCCGCCCGGAGCCCTGCATCCTAAACGGGTAATGAAGGGGGTGGTCAGCGGAGTGCGCGACTACGGAAATAAAATGGGAATTCCCACGGTCAACGGGGCGATATTATTCCATGAAGATTTTGTGGGCAACCCGCTGGTTTATTGCGGCACGGTGGGGATTTTGCCTAAAGATAAATCTTTTAAGCAAACTCATCCGGGAGATTTAGCAGTGGTGGTGGGCGGAGCCACCGGCCGTGACGGCATCCACGGAGCGACTTTTTCCAGCGGTGAGCTGACCCATGAATCCGAAACTGTCTCTAGCGGCGCAGTGCAGATCGGTAACCCCATTCAGGAGAAAAAAGTCTTAGATACAATTTTACAGGCGCGCGATCAGAATCTCTATAGCGCAATTACCGATTGCGGAGCCGGAGGATTATCCAGCGCCGTTGGTGAGATGGGTGCCCAGTTAGGTGCCAGAGTGGATTTGGATAAAGTGCCCTTAAAATATTCCGGATTAACTTATATGGAGATTTGGATCTCTGAGTCGCAAGAAAGAATGGTGCTTTCGGTTCCCCCGGAAAATATTGATAAATTAATTAGTATTTTTGCCAATGAAAATGTGGCGGCTACCGTAATTGGCGAGTTTACCGGCACCAAAAAATTAGAGCTTTACTATCAGGACCAGCAGGTTTGCGATTTGGAGATGAAATTTTTGCATGACGGCATACCGCAGATTGCTAAGCAGGCAGAATATATCCAGGCCAGGCACCGGGAACCAAGAATTGCGCCGAAAAAAAATCTTACTGTGGATCTGTTAAAATTGCTGGGCCATTTTGATATCTGCTCTAAAGAGTGGGTTATCCGCCAGTATGATCACGAGGTGCAAGGCGGCTCGATTATTAAGCCTTTGGTGGGTATTAAAAATGACGGGCCAAGCGACGCCAGCGTGACCAAGCCTTTATTTGATTCTAATAAAGGGATTATTATTTCTAACGGCATAAATTTTCGTTTTGGTTTCATTGATCCTTACTGGATGGCGGCTAGTTGTATTGATGAAGCTTTGCGTCAGATTATCAGCGTAGGTGGTTCGTTAAAAGAAGTGGCCATCCTGGATAATTTTTGTTGGGGTAATCCGGACAAGCCGGACCGCTTAGGCGGGCTGGTGCGCGCGGCTTTTGGTTGTTATGATATCGCTAAAGCTTACGGGGTGCCTTTTATCTCCGGCAAAGACAGTTTTTATAATGAATTTAGCGTGCGGGGTAAATCTACACCGATCCCCGGAACGCTGCTTATCTCGGCAATCAGCGTGATGGAGAATGTAAATAAATCCGTATCCATGTATGCTAAAGGAGCCGGCAATTTAATTTACGTGGTGGGCAATACCCGCGATGAATTAGGCGGCAGCCATTATTATGATTTATATCAGGCAGTGGGGAATAATGTTCCCAAAGTATATCCTCAAGAAGCCAAAGGGTCATTTGATGCTCTTAGTAAGGCCGCTGAAAAAGGCTTGGTTAAATCTATGCATGATTGTTCAGATGGAGGCCTGGCCGTGGCTTTGGCGGAGATGGCTTTTAGCGGCGGTTTAGGGTTGGAGGCATTTCTTATTGAGGTTCCGCATATCGCATCCTCGGGAATAAGCAATGAAGCTATTTTATTCTCAGAATCAAATTCACGTTTGGTCGTAGAGGTGGAAAGAGCCAAGCAGAAAGATTTCCAGAAGCAATTAAAAGGTTGCCCCTTTGGTTTAATGGGATGCTTAACCGATAAAACTGATTTTAGAATCTATGGTTTGGACGGAGAGATTTGTGTAAACGCAGAGATCTCTAAATTAAAAGAGGCCTGGAGGGCGCCGTTAGAATGGTAAAAAATAAATTATGTGCCAAGGATGTGTTGGAAAAAGAAGATTTTACCCGGGAGGATACCTGGCGGATATTTAGGATCATGTCGGAGTTTGTGGACGGCTTTGAGGTGCTTTCTAAAGTGGGCAAGGCGGTTTCAATTTTTGGTTCCGCCCGTAGCAAACCGGACTCTTTATTTTATAAGCAGGCTGAGGAGATCTCTTACCATATCGCCAAAGCCGGGTTTGCCATTATTACCGGCAGCGGGCCCGGGTTAATGGAGGCGGCCAATAAAGGCGCCCGCCGGGCCGGAGGGCATTCTATCGGATTAAATATTCATTTGCCCTGTGAGCAGAAGCCCAATAAATATGTGGATACGGTCTTGGGTTTTCGTTACTTTTTTGTGCGCAAGGTAATGTTTGTCAAATACGCCAAGGCTTTTGTAATTTTACCCGGCGGATTCGGCACGCTGGATGAATTTTTCGAGGCGATTACGCTTATTCAAACGGAAAGGATTTCTAAATTTCCGGTCATTCTTTTTAACAGCCAATACTGGAAGCCGCTCTTAGAGTGGTTAAAGGCGACGGTTTATCGCCATGGCAATATTGACCAGGCTGATCTGAATTTATTTATTTTAGTGGATAATCCTCAAGAGGCAGCGCGGGCAATCAAGAAGTTTTATGCTAAAACCTAAGGTTTGCGTTTTAAGAAGCGCAGGAACCAACTGCGACCGGGAAACTGCCGCGGCGTTTAAGTTAGCCGGGGCGACGGTGGAGTTGCTGCATATTAATAGCTTAGTTAGCGCTCAAAGATCCCTGGATGATTTTCAGATTCTGGCTTTGCCCGGCGGCTTTAGCTATGGGGATGATGTGGCCTCGGGAAAGATTTTTGCTAATGAGCTAAGGTTTAAACTGGTTGATTCTTTGCGCAAGTTCATTGCTGATGGCAAGTTGATCATCGGTATTTGTAATGGTTTTCAGATTCTGGTAAAAAGCTGGTTTTTACCGGGTGGCACCTGGCCTAAAAGGAATGGTCAGTGCGCGCCTGCGCGCGACCTAAAACAAGACACTAGCTTAATTATTAATGATTCGGCTAAATTTGAGTCCCGCTGGGTATATTTAAAATCCAGCGGTTCACGTTGTGTTTGGACTAAGGGCTTAGGAAAAATAATTTATCTTCCGGTAGCTCACGGTGAAGGTAAATTTGTGGTTGGTGATCGGCAGGTATTAAAGCGGTTGAAAAGAAATAAACAAATTGTTTTTCAGTATTCTGATCCGGCGGGTAATTTTTCCGGCTATCCGGATAACCCCAATGGTTCAACGGAAAGCATCGCGGGTATCTGTGATCAAACCGGTAGGATCTTAGGATTAATGCCCCATCCGGAAAGGCACATTTACGCTGCGCAGCATCCGCGTAAAGACCAACTGAAAAAAGCAGCCGACGGTTTACAGATTTTTAAAAACGGAGTTGATTTTATTAA
>JAZDLL010000002.1:0-2927 GCA_043802105.1 Candidatus Omnitrophota bacterium | reverse complement strand
CAGGGTTGTTTTCGGGGTTACGTAACTTCTCAAGGCGTTGTTTGATCTTGGCTTCATAGCCGATTTCGGTGGGTTCATAATACCTGACTTTACGGCGGGTGTATTTTTGTTTAACATAATGGCCTTGAAAATCATGGGCGTATTTATACCCCTTGCCATGACCGAGTTTTTCTGCTCCGGCATAAGAGGCATCTTTTAAATGCTCCGGCACTTCCTGGGTTTTTTCTTTTTCAATATCGGCGGATGCTTTTTCAATCGCTAAATAACTGGCATTGGATTTAGGAGCGCAGGAGACATAAACCACTGCCTGGGCCAAAGGGATCCTGGCCTCCGGCATTCCCACAAATTCAGAGATCTGCAAAGCCGCGTTAGCCAAAACTAAAGCCAGCGGGTCGGCATTACCCACGTCTTCGGCGGCCAAAATACAGACCCGGCGGCAGATAAACCTGATATCTTCTCCGGCATAAAGCATTTTAGCCATCCAGTATATTGCCGCGTCCGGGTCAGACCCGCGCATGGATTTGATAAATGCCGACGCGCTATCATAATGCCCATCTCCATCCCGGTCATAAAGTATGGGTTTTTTCTGGATGGAACCCGCAGCAGCCTCCAGATCAAAATTAATCCAGCCGTCTTTTCCTTGAGGCACAGTTAACACGCCTAATTCTAAAGCGTTTAATGCCCGCCGGGCATCTCCTTCACAGGCCTTGGCTAAAAAAATCAGGGCTTTTTTATCAGCCTTGATTTTAAGGTTTCCCAGGCCGCGCTCTTTATCTTTTATAGCCGAAGCTAAAATCTCCAGGATATTAGCGCAAGAGAGGGATTTTAATTCCAAGACCAGGGAACGCGATACCAAGGCAGAAACTAAAGAGAAAAACGGATTATGGATAGTTGCCCCGATGAGGATAGGGTTGCCGTTTTCAACATCCGGCATTAAAACATCCTGCTGGGCTTTATTAAAACGGTGGATCTCGTCGATAAAAAGCGTGGTTTTCTCGCCCGTAACGGATTTACAGTGTTTGGCCTGGGCGATGATCTTTCTTAATTCTTCAACGTTGGAGGTAGTGGCGTTAATAACCGCATAGTGGCTTTTAGTGATGTGGGAGAAACACCAGGCTAAAGAAGTCTTCCCTGTGCCGGGCGGCCCGTATAAAATTAAAGAAGTTATCCGGTCTGACTCAATCGCCCGGCGCAGAAGCTTGCCTTTGCCTAAAATATGCTCCTGGCCTTTAAATTCATCCAGATTAACCGGTCGCATACGCACAGCTAAAGGCAGGCTTTTAAAATCTTCCTTGGGAATATTTTGCTGGGGGAAAAGGTCCATAACATGATATCCTCGCCCTTTTGGGTATTTACTCATAGTAAATCGCGCCAAAAGGGCGGGATTATTTCGCAGACGGCCTTACGGCCTACAATTTATGTTGTCCTTATCTAGGACTCCATAAATTGTCTGCTCAATAAAAATCCCCGCACTGTGCCGTTGGATTTTGATGGTCTGAACCCGAAGTTCAGGTGGAAACCACTCAATTATGGCTTTAGCCATAATTGAAGTTTTGGCTCCCCTTATATTGATGTTGGTTCAACAATCACCAACCTCCTAACGCGCACGGCAGGGAAATCTAAAAGAACATCTTTACACCCAAAGTATACCACTTTTTTACAAATAGTCAATTGTAAAATGGTTTTCACAAAAATGGTTTTCGCGCTGTCAAGGACTATGCTGATTTTCAATATGCTTGCTTAATTCAACCGGTTTTCTTATTGACATCCTATGCTTCTATGATAATATTAAAACATGAAACATGCCATCTTCTCGGAACATGCGATAAAACAAATGGCAGAACGTGGCGTCTCCAAAGAAGAGGTTATTCAGACAATTAGAAATGGCGAAAGGATTCCTGCTAAACACGGCCGCATTGCCTATCGTCATAATTTCCAATATAACAGCAAATGGGGCAATAAGTTTTATAATATTAAACAGGTAATACCGATAATCGAAGAGGAAAAATCTATTATTGTAATAACAGTTTACGCTTTTTATTTTTAGGAGGTATCTATTATGAAAATCAGTTATGATCCCCAAGTAAACGCCGCTTATATAAGGCTAAAAGAGGGAAAATTTGAAGTTACCACTCAACGGCTCACCGAAGACATTGCTATCAACTATGCCGCTGATGGATCTGTTGTAGGCATAGAGATACTCGATGCGAGTAAATATATCCTTAAACATAAACAGCCTCAGGTGGAACTAGAAAACCTCCAGCCAGCGTAAATTATCTCGCCCCAAAAGGCTTAATTCTCAATGTCAGCAATGGATGTTATTTAGCCATTCTTTAAAGCCATTATCTGACTTTTCAACTCCTCTATCTCCTCCTGTTGTTCCTTGATCGCATTAACCAATACCGCTGTTAATTGCCCGTAACTAAAGCCCAAAGCCCCCTCATCGCCGCTTACCAGCTCGGGAACTTTGGTTCTTTCGTATTAAAAGTGGAGCTTTTTCTATAACCTTATGCAATACAGTAGGTAACGTCAAAAGGACTTTTACATCTTGTTTAAGTACCAAAATTACTGTCTTATACACAATTTTGGCTTGCTTGAGCGGAGCCCTTAAAGAGCTCAAGCGAAAGCAAGCCAAGAAGTTACTTAAATGTGGCAATACAATCTGTTTCGCTACTAACTTCACAAAATTAGCCATAGATACCACATTATTTACGAAAGAACCTTTGTTCTATTGCTCTTATCTTGCTTATGGACATAATACACCGGCTTTAATTGCTCCGCTTCCATAAGGGGAAGGGTAATAGGTAGTGAAGGTAATGGATTCTTCGGCAAAGACTAAAGGGCTAAAGATTAGCGATAAGAGGAAGATTGAGTAGCTAAAAACATATTTTTAAGCACTGCGCACCTCCTTTTACTCAGCGGAGCTG
>JAZDLL010000090.1:0-3861 GCA_043802105.1 Candidatus Omnitrophota bacterium | reverse complement strand
TCATTGGTGCCGGCAGCGGATATCGGGGTCCGGCCTAGGTTAAATAAATCATTTTTACTGGCCAGCCAACTTTCCACTCCCTGATTATCCACTTTAATTTCGCGATGATATTTTTTACCCAGGCTCTCGGCTAAAAGCTGCACATACCAATCCGCGGTGGATTTAAGGGTTTGCGAAAACGGCATTAAAATCGCCAAAGACTTGGTTCTTTTTAGATAAAGAATATAATGTAATACCGCGTACAGATAAGCCGGGTTTTTTAAAATATCTTCATCGCTGCATCTGGTAAACATTTCCTTAGCGCCTAGAAATAACTTACGAATATCTACGCCCGCAATCGCCAGGTGCATCAGGCCCATATTCAATTCTGAGAACCTGCCGCCAACGCCTTTGTGAAGCGGCAACGCTCGAAAACTTAGAGGATCTTTCTTTTGTTCTGCCTGAACTCTTTTGCGCAAAGAGCCTGATTCGGGGTCGGTAATCGCTAAAATTTGCCTGCCGTATTTAGCTCCCACTGTCCTTTTAAGCCAAGCCTCTACTAAAATAAGTGCCACTTTAGTCTCCGTCGTCTCTCCGGACTTAGAAATGACAACCACAAATGTTTTTTTAGGATTAAGATTTTTTAATAAAACACTTAAAGTATCCGGATCCAGATTATTACCTTCAAAATAAATACGCGGCGCTTTCTTGCGCAGAGATTTAAATTCATTATAATAAGGCGCACACAAGGCATCCTGGGCGGCTTTTAAGCCCAGATACGAACCACCAATCCCTAAGAAAAGGACATTTTCAAATTGTTTAGTAATCTGGCGGGCGATTTTCTGAATTGCGGCGATATCTTCTTCTTTTTGTTCAGGTAACTTGACCCATTCCAAATTCAATTTAACCCTGGCTCGGGGATCAGCAATAATCTTTTTTAAATGCTCGGCTGCCTTCTGCACCTGAGGTAAAATTTCATTAATCTCATCTTGGCTTACGCCATGTCCTTGCACGCTGAAATCAAACATATTGTTAAAATCAAATTTTAATCCCATCTTATCTCCTATCTAAGGTTATCCGCTATACTTGATCTCACTAACGTTCGATCAAGTATTTCGCTAAACCAAAACTAATAGGTGCTCAAATCTAAAATTAATTTCTTAGTGTCCGGCCAACCCAAACATGGATCGGTAATCGATTGGCCAAACACCTTGCCCCCAACTTCCTGCGACCCCTCTTTTAAATAACTTTCCACCATCAACCCCTTAACGATCTTTTTTAAATCCTTGGATTTGACTAAGCTTTGCATAACTTCCTGGGCGATCCTGGGCTGCTCTTGAAAATTTTTATCAGAATTTGCGTGATTAGTATCCACAATGATCGCCGGATTAGCCAAACCGCGTTTTAAATAAAGCTGCGTAAAGTGGACCAAATCTTCATAATGATAATTCGGGATGCTTTGGCCATGATGATTAATCGCCCCGCGCAGAACACAGTGGCTCAAGCGATTGCCCTGAGTCTTAACCTCCCAACCGTTATAAATAAAAGTATGCTGGATCTGCGCCGCCTGTACGGAGTTTAACAAAACATTTAAATCACCGCTGGTAGGATTTTTCATGCCTACCGGAATATCTAAACCGCTCACCGTCAAGCGATGCTCCTGATTTTCTACGGAACGGGCGCCAATGGTCACATAGCTTAGAATATCCTCTAAATACGGATAATTTCCCGGATAAAGCATCTCATCGGCAGCAGTTAGCCCGGATTCACTCAACACCCTCAGGTGCATCCGCCGGATAGCAATAATCCCCTGAGAAATATTCGGGCCCTCTGAGGCCTTGGGCTGGGTCAACATTCCCTTATAACCCTGGCCGGTAGTGCGCGGCTTATTCGTATAAATACGCGGTATTAAAATTAATTTGTCTTTAACCTTATCCTGCAAACGGCTCAAGCGCCCGGTATATTCACAAAGCGCGTCTTCATCATCAGCCGAACATGGCCCGATAATCAAAAGCAGGCGGGGATCTTTGCCCTTTAAAACATTTAAAATATTCTTATCCCGAACGGATTTTATTTTGATGGAAGTTGCCGGCATCGGCATCTGTTGAGTGATCTGGATTGGGGTGGGAATTTTCTGCAGATAAGTAAAACTCATGATTATTGTTGAATAATCTTAACCGTAGTGCGCTGGCCGTCTTTCCAGGGCCAAAGCATAGCCAAGATTGCGTCTGTACCTAAATCTTTATAATACAATGTCTGGCCCGGCATCACTCCGCCAAACCCGTCTAATGTCTTGCGAACTTTATGCGCCAACCTGTTTTGCGAAGGGTAAACCGGTTCCCCTAATAAACTCTTCAGTTGCCCATTAAGTTTCTCTAACTCCTGGCCAATAACCACCCCTTCAAAAAAATTATCACAATCCGTACGCAAAGTTTCAAAACTAAACATCTTCATATCTTTTCTAATCACACTGAAGTCCATCTGTCTCCTTTGTGTACGAACACAACACTTTGCGGTATTATAGCATGCTTAAGAATTATTTAAACTTATTTGAGATTAAATAATCTTGAGCAGATTAAGCCCGGTTTTTGGGTCAATATCTTTATTTGCCTTTACGCCTTTTAGTTCCAGGATCACAGCCTCAATCACTAAAAATACCTTAGAGTTTCCCCGCAGGCAACCGGTTAAGACCTTATTCTTCTTGCCCATACTGGCATGAATATGGATCTGCGGCCCTTTAGCGTTGGTAAAAAGCGTGCCGATCCCCATTACCTCCCAGCCATCTTTAAAAACCATTTTATTAGGAAGCGGCGGGATAACCGGCTTCTTGGGGCCGGTCACTAAATCACCCTCTCTAAGCGCACCGATAAAAATTAGCGAGGCGGCTTTAATTTTTTCTTTCTTCGCCAAAGCGCTTAAATTAGGAATTAAAATATCCTGATTGTCGAACTTAACCAGAAAAACCCTGCCAATTGTTCCTTGGGTGTATTTCATATTCGATTTCTAAAAAGCCAGCTGATAATAACTAGAAATATTTTTTAGTGATTTTAACAGAAACTCCGTCATGATGTAAGTTACCACCAGAACCACGACGGTAATCATTATCTTGGAATTTTTACTAAATCGGGGATTACTCCAGACCAGGGGAAGCATGAATGGGCCTACGCAAAGGAAAGAGGCAACTAGCGACCAGGTTTTAAAATACCATTTCGGATTTTCTTGATTATCCATGGCTATTTTTCTTACCGGATTTAGTCTTCTTAATATTGGAGCGATGCACCACGCAAAGCACATCGGCAATCGGAGCAATTTTGCCGTTTTCATAAGGGAATTCTTTGCAGGTCACCGGCTTAAGGTCATAATCAATTTTGTGGATTCGGCATAAACCATCCACATCCTGAAAAGCGCATGGCTCATCTTCATAGCTGGTGCCGACCTTGAACCCGGAAGGAAACTCCTTGTCAATTTCCAAATGGAAAAAATCGCCTTTAATGCCTAAAGCTAATATTTTTTTAGCCTCTTCCAGATCAATCCAGGCCCCAAACCGGCAGCAATCCGCCTGATTTCTACATTTAAGGCAATCAATAACTATTTTTTCAGTTTTGACCTTTTTCATAAACAATATTATACACTTTTTATTTTAAAACCCAAATAATTTTAGACCACATGCACATTAATTGCCCGCGGCCCTTTATCAGATTTTTCAACATCATAAGAAACGGACTGCTCCTCATTTAACGCGTCAAACTTTACCTCCACCAGGCTGTTCTGGTGAAAAAACAACTCCCGGCCATCGGTATCGCTGATAAAACCAAATCCTCTATCCCGGACCAATTTTTTAATCTTTCCTGTATTCATTTTAACCTCCTTGTGTACAAACAT
>JAZDLL010000072.1:0-9327 GCA_043802105.1 Candidatus Omnitrophota bacterium | reverse complement strand
GCTCATTTAAAGGAGGCATCACCATGGCAGTACATATACGTTTAAGAAGAATCGGTAAGAATCCTAAAGGTAAACCGCATTTTCGGGTTACTGTTTTTGATGAGCGGATGGGCCGGGACAGCCGGGTAATTGAAGAGTTGGGTTATTATAAGCCGACCAGCGGACTGGCGTCGCTTAAGAAAGAGCGGATTGCCGAGTGGGTAAAAAACGGCGCGCAGCTATCGGTAACCGTAAAAAGTTTATTAAAGAAATCAAATAAGGGAGTCTAATATGCCACAACAAAACTTAGCAGGGATGCTGGTCCAGTTTGCCTTAATCGGCATTATTTTTTATTTTTTGTTAATCCGGCCGCAAAAACAAAAGGATAAAGAACATCAAAAGATGCTGGCGAGTATTGATAAAAATGATGAGGTGGTTACTTTAGGCGGTATCCATGGTACGGTGGTCAATGTAAAAGAGAAAACGTTAATTTTACGCATTGACGAGAATGTGAAGATGGAAATTGAAAGAAGCAGCATTGCTTATATCAAGAAGCCTAATTAAAACAGGAGTTTTAAAATAATGGAAAGAAAACTGATCTATAAAATACTGCTGATTTTAGGGGTGGTGGGGCTATGTACCTATTATACTTTCCCTTTAGATAAGCGGATTAACCTGGGACTGGATCTACAAGGTGGGATGCACCTTTTACTTAAAGTTGATACTAGCCACCTTACGGGCGAGGCTAAACTTGATGCCACTGACCGGGCGGTGGAGGTCATTCGCAACCGGATTGACGAGTTCGGGGTTAGAGAAACTTCCATCCAAAAGCAGGGTGAAGATGAGATCGTGGTACAGCTTCCCGGAGTTACTGACCGCGAGCGCGCCATTGAGTTGATTGGCAAAACCGCCATGTTGGAGTTTAAAATTGTGGCTAATGACGCCGGAAAGCTTAAAGAGGCGATTGACGGAACAGTTCCGGAAGGGTTTGAGCTAAAATATACTCTGGATGAGAATGAGCCTCTGTTATTGGAGAAGCAGGCGGTATTAGTGGGGGATGCTTTAACCAATGCCTCGGTGCGTTTTGATCAGAGTCAGTTTAATGAGCCGATTGTCGCTTTGCAGTTTAATGCTGCCGGAGCCAAGAAATTTGCTGAAGTAACCGCGGCTAACGTGGGTAAACGACTGGCAATTGTTTTAGACGGTAAAATTCAGTCAGCACCGCGGATTAGGGAGGCGATTCCTTCGGGTGAAGCAGTGATTACCGGCAGGTTTGATGCGCAGGTAGCGCAGGATTTAGCGTTGGTTTTAAGGGTCGGGGCATTACCTGCTCCGATGTCTGTGGAAGAAGAAAGAACCGTCGGCCCGCTCTTAGGGCAGGATTCCATAAATAAAGGAGTGAAAGCATCCCTAATTGGTTGTGCATTAGTTTTTATTTTTATGGCAGGCTATTATCTTTTAGCTGGCCTAATTAGCGATATTGCGCTTTTCTTAAACTTGATTATGATTTTGGGCGGTTTAGGCTTATTGCCGGTACTTTTCCCGGGGATTTCAGCGACTTTAACCCTGCCGGGTATTGCTGGTATTGCTTTATCTTTAGGTATGGCCGTAGATGCCAACGTTTTAATTAATGAGCGGATTAGGGAGGAGATAACTGCCGGCAGAAATTTACGCACGGCTATCGTTAATGGTTACGGGCGGGCTTTTAGCGCGATCTTTGATTCTAATCTTACCACCTTAATTGCGGCATTTTTGATGTTTCAGTTTGGTACCGGGCCGATCCGGGGTTTTGCGGTTACCCTGACCATTGGTTTGATTTCTAGCATGTTTACCGCTATTGTGGTTACCCGGGTAATCTTTGAGCTCTTGCTTAATTTGGGCTGGATCAAGAACTCTTTGCCCATGCTTCAACTAATCGGAGAAACTAAACTGGATTTTATCGGTAAGAGAAAAATATTTTATGCCGTATCAATTATTGTAATTACCATCGGGCTTTTTTCGTATTTTAAACAAGGCCCGGCTGCCTACGGGATTGATTTTGCCGGTGGGCAGCTTCAGGAATATAGTTTTAAAAATCCTCCGGCCATGGATAAAGTGCGCCAGGTACTCAAAGATATCAATTTGGCGGACGCTAGTATTCAACAGTTTAAAGATAACCCCAAGGTAGTTTTAATTAGAACCTCCGAGGATAAAAATCAGATATTAACCAATAAACTTAAAGAATCTTTCCCGGGTGAAGATATCCAAATCTTAAGAATTGAGCGGGTAGGGCCGATTGCCGGCAAGCATCTTAAAAAGAAGGCAGTTTTAGCTTTGTTCTGGGCGCTAGTCGGGATTCTAATTTATGTGAGTTTCAGGTTTAAACATGTTAATTTTGCCATAGCTGGTGTAATTGCCCTTCTTCACGACGTGCTGGTGGCTTTAGGGTTTTTAGTGGTGACTAACCGGTCGATTGACCTTTTAAGCGTTACGGCTTTTCTGACCATTGCCGGTTATTCTATTAACGATACGATTGTAATTTATGACCGGGTGCGTGAAAATGCGCGCCTTTACCGCAAGCTTTCATTAAAAGAGTTGATTAATTTAAGTGTGAATCAGACTCTCGGACGAACTTTGCTTACTTCCGGAGTGACACTTTTAGTAGTTGTATCTTTTATGCTTTACGGCGGCGAAGTCTTAGGTAATTTTTCTTTTACTCTGTTTGTAGGGTTTATTTCCGGCGTCTACTCCACAATCTATATTGCTTCTCCGCTAGTGCTTGCCTGGAGCCGTAAGAATATTAAGTAAGCGGTAAAGGGGAACTAAATCAAGGGACGTTTCCCTTCTAAAAGGGTATCGTCCCTTGATTGTTTATATGTTATTTAAATCGCTTAAATTATATCTTAATCAAGAGCCAAACTTAGAAGCTCTAGCTGCTAGTTTGGTTGATTTTGGTTATACTAGACAGAACCAGGTTTCTGCAGAGGGTGATTTTAGCCGCCGCGGATTAGTTTTTGATATCTTTCCGATTTCCTTTGAGCTGCCCATCCGTATTGAACTGGATAATGAAAAGATAATTTCTATTAAAGCTTTTGATCCTTCCAGCGGGCACGCGCTTTGGCAACATAATATTGTGATTATCCTGCCTTTTAAGAAATCTTCCGGTTCCCGGCCAGGGGGATTTGGCGAGGAGTTTCCTTTAAAGAATTTCTTAGACCTGCAGGTGGGTGATTTTGTGGTGCATAACCAGCATGGCATAGGCAAATTTCAGGGCCTAGAGAAGGTTAAATTAAAAGGCGTGCTTAAAGATCATCTGGTGATTGAGTATGACCGCAATGAAAAACTTTATGTGCCGGTTGACGCCATGCATTTGGTACAAAAGTATATTGCTTTTCAGGCACGCAAGCCCAAGCTATATCGGCTGGGTAATAAGGAATGGCTGAGGGTTAAAGAGCGCACGCGTAAAGGCATTCAAAAATTAGCCTGGGAGTTGTTGAGCTTGCAGGCAATACGTTTGGCGAGTGAGGGATTTAAGTTTTCTGCGGATACACAGTGGCAGGCGGATTTTGAAAAAACCTTTCCCTACCGGGAAACTCCGGATCAGCTTAAAGCTACTTTGGAGGTGAAGTCTGACATGGAGTCACCTAAGCCTATGGACCGGCTGCTTTGCGGAGATGTCGGGTACGGGAAAACCGAAGTAGCCATGCGGGCAGCTTTTAAGGCGGTGATGGACAACAAGCAGGTGGCTTATTTGGTGCCCACTACGATTTTAGCCGAGCAGCATTATAAAAATTTCAGCGCACGGCTGGAGAATTTTCCCATAATTGTGCAGATGCTTTCCCGCTTTAGGAGTAAGGGCCAGCAGAATGAAATTGTCAAAAATTTAGGCCAGGGCAGCGTGGATATTGTGATTGGCACGCATCGGCTGCTTTCCTCAGACATCATCTTTAAAGACTTAGGGTTGGTGATTATTGATGAAGAGCAGCGTTTTGGGGTTAAGGCTAAAGAACAACTAAAGAAACTGAAAAACACGATTGATGTTTTAGTTTTGACCGCTACGCCTATCCCGCGCACTTTATATATGAGTTTGATGGGGGCTAAAGATTTCTCAGTGATTAACACTTCCCCTTTAAATAGGTTGCCTATCAAAACGGTTGTGGTAGAATATGATGCAGATTTGATAACCCAGGCCATTAAGCGGGAGCTGGCCCGGCAAGGCCAGGTGTTTTTTCTGCATAACCGCATTCTAGATCTGGAAAAAATTAAGGATAAGATTGCCAGGAATTTACCGGACGGCGCGCGTATAGCTATGGCCCACGGGCAAATGCCGGCTAAGCTTCTGGAGCAGATAATGTCGGATTTTATTTCCGGGCAAATTGACGTTTTAGTTTCGACCATGATTATTGAGTCCGGAATTGATATCCCTAACGCCAACACGATTATTGTTAATAATGCGCAGATGTTCGGATTAAGCGATTTGCATCAGCTGCGCGGCAGGGTAGGTAGATTTAATCGGGCGGCCTATGCTTATTTCATGATTCCCCGTAATCACAGTGCGGTTTTAGATACGGATGCCAAGAAAAGGCTGCAGGCGATCCAGGAACATAGCGATTTGGGTGCCGGTTTTAATATCGCCATGGAGGACCTGGAGATCCGGGGAGCCGGTAACCTTCTGGGCCAGGAGCAACACGGATTTATTGTTGCGATAGGGTTTGACCTTTATTGCCGTTTATTAAAAGAAGCGATTGCCAATTTTAAGAAAGCAGGTGTTTTTGATGAAACGCATAATTAATTTTTTATTTATTTTCGCCCTAATTTTTTTAGCTGCCCGCTGTCTTTACGCGCAGGATAAATTAATTGCGGTAGTTAACAATGAAATAATCACCCAAAAAGATCTGACGGATTTTTTAAATTTTATCCGCCTGCAGTATTCCCGGCAGTTGCAAGGAAAAGCTTTAGAGGAAAAACTAAATTCGATGAAGAGCGATTTATTGCAACGCTTAATCGAGGATCGCCTGATACTTGCGCAGGCTAAACTGGAGAAGGTCACTGTGGATCCTTCCAGGGTGAAGGCCAAAATTGATGAGGTCAAGAAGCGTTATGGCTCGCAGGCCGATTTCGAGCGGGATTTAGCCAAGCAGGGGCTGGTGCGGGCAGACTTAGAGAATAAAATTAGAGAGCAGATGTTGATGTATAATTTTGTTGAGCAGAAGGTGCGCAGTAAAGTAATGATCCGGCCGGATGAAATCACTTCTTTTTACGCTCAGAACAAGGGACAGTTTCTAAAACCCGAAGAGCGGATTTTAACCTTATTTATTTTGCAGAATGAGGAGGCCGCCAAAGCCGTAAGCTATCAGCTGCGGCTGGGGACAAAACTAGAGGAGCTGGCGGTAAAATACGCCTTTACTACAGATAAACTTTCGGCTTCCGCCGGACAAGAGCTACGCCCGGAGATTGAAGCTACCGTGTTTAAGCTGGGGATAGGCGAGGTATCCAATCCGGTTAAGATTGACGCCCAGTATTTTATTTTTAAATTGGATGACATTGTCGCCAGCCAACAGTTAAGCCTTACTCAGGCGCAGGATAAGATTCAGGCGTTTTTATTTGAAAAGAAAATGCAGGAAGAACTGGTCAAGTGGTTAGATGAGCTTAAAAAACAATCCTACATCAAAATCCTCGAAAATTAAAGTTGGCCTGACTATCGGCGATCCCGCAGGCATCGGCCCAGCCATCACTTTAGCGGCGCTTAAACTGCTAAAAAATAAGGCGGATTTTACGGTAATTGGGGATCGGCTGGTATTGGCTAAAGCTGCCAAGCTTTTAAAGATTACCCCGCCGCCGGTAAAATTAATTGATTTAAATAATGTTGATGAAAAAAGATTTAAATTTGGCAGTTTAAATGCCCAAAACGGCAAAGCTTCTTTGGAATACCTAAACGCAGCTTTAGAGCTACTCAAGAATAATAAAATTGATTGTTTAGTGACCTGCCCAATTTCAAAGGAGGCAATTAATTTAGCCGGGGCTAGATTTACCGGGCATACCGAATATTTGGGCCAGCGCACCGGCAGCCAGGATCTGGTGATGATGCTGATTAATGATAAATTAAAGTTTAGCCTGGTTACCCGGCATATCCGGTTGAGCGATGTTTGTCGAATGTTGACGCAAGAGAAAATAGAAAAGAATATCTTAAATACCGTGGTAGGTTTAAAAAGTTTATTTTTGATAAAAAAACCTAGGCTGGTAGTTTGCGGGGTTAATCCTCACGCTTCGGACAACGGGGTGATTGGCACGGAGGAACAGGAAGTAATTGCTCCGGTAATTAAAAAATTAAATAAAAAATTAAGCGGCGCCACGATCGACGGAGTGCTTGGCGCGGATGTGGCTATTGCTTGGGCAGCTAAAGGAAAATATGATTGTGTAATTGCCGCCTACCATGACCAGGCTTTAATTGCCTTAAAGCTGACCGGTTTTGAAAGCGGGGTAAACCTTACCCTGGGATTGCCTTTTGTACGTACTTCTCCTTTACACGGCACGGCTTTTGATATTGCCCGTAAGCCCGCTTTAGCTAATCCTGGTTCCCTGATTGCGGCGATCAAACTGGCGATAAAATGTACATTAAACCAAAAAAAAGCTTAGGCCAAAATTTTCTAATTGATAAAAATATTCTAGCTAAAATAATCCGCGCTTGCAATTTAACTAAAAATGATATTGTTTTGGAGATCGGATCCGGCCGGGGGGATTTAACGTCGCTGCTTGCCCAAAGCGCAGGTAAAGTTTACGCTTTGGAGATTGACCAGCGTATGTATCCGTTTCTCGAGCAAGCCTTAGGCGCTTACCAGAATTGTCAAATTATAAAAAGCGATATTTTAAAATTTGATCTAAGTAAATTTTTACCAGCCAACCGGATCAAGCAAAAAATAAAGGTAATCGGCAATATACCTTATTATATCTCTAGCCCGATTATCGAACATCTTATCCGGTACCGGCAAGCGATTAGCGCTGCTTTTATTACTGTGCAGAAAGAGTTTGGGCGCCGGGCTAACTCGCCGGCGGGATCAAAAGAGTACGGATCTTTTAGTTGTTTTGTGCAGTATTACTGCCAGTGTAAAATTCTTTTTGAAATTAAAAAGCATAGCTTTAAACCTGCCCCGAATGTGGATTCTTGTTTTTTGTCCTTGCAGTTTAGAGAAAAACCGGCGGTTTTAGTTCAGAACGAAGAAAGGTTTTTTAAATTGATCCGTACGGCTTTTAATCAAAGGAGAAAGACCCTTAGAAATAGCCTGGAAAGTTTGGTGGTCCAAGATCAGCTGGAAAATTTTCTCCAGACCGCCGGCATTGGTAAGAATGTGCGTCCGGAGGAACTTTCTTTGGAGCAGTTTGCTGGTTTAAGTAATTACTTAGAATCTGTCGAGTGGTAATCAACCGGTTTCCGGCAGGCGCCCGTCAGCGATTTTAAACCAAGGTGCTCAAAAAACCTAAAATATAGCTTGACAAATATCCTATCCTAGTATAAACTCTTTTACTTACACAAATATCTGGTGATTCAACTATAAAACTAAAGTAATTATTAGAAAAGAAAGAGTTTCAACTAATTTCTTGGGGGTTTTTTTTTGTTTAATGGCTTAACCGACAAAGCGAATCCATCCCTGCTGGAGTAGCTCAGTTGGCAGAGCACGTCCTTGGTAAGGACGGGGTCACGAGTTCAATTCTCGTCTCCAGCTTAAATTAAACCCAAACTTGAGGATAGCATGTGCGAAACTATAACTTTAGAATGCACGGTTTGCAAAAATAGAAATTACACGACGACTAAAAATAAAAAGTTGCATCAGGATAGGCTTGAGCTTAGCAAGTTCTGCAATCGAGCCTGTCATAAGCATACCCCGCATAAAGAGATTAAGTAATTAATTAGGGGCGTCGGTTAACTGGCAAACCAACGGTCTCCAAAACCGTGACTGCAGGTTCAAGTCCTGCCGCTCCTGTAAATTTAGGACTTGAACTTAAAAGAGAGTTTTAGGTTTATGCATATTTTAGCAAAACCAATAAATTTTTTAAAAGAAGTAAGAAGCGAATTAAGCAAGGTCTCCTGGTCAACTAAACAGGAACTTCTGGCATCTACGGTTTTGGTAATCGTGATTACGTCTATAATGACAATTTTTATCGGGATAGTTGACCTGGGTTTATCCAAATTTTTAAGCGCGGTCTTTAAATGAGATGAAAAACTGGTACGTTGTGCACACACAAACCGGAATAGAGGAAAAGGTAAAAGCGTCTTTGGAAAAAAAGATTTCCGCGCACAGCCTCCAGGATTTGATCACCAGCGTGATTATCCCTACCGAGCAGATTTCAGAAGTGCGCGCCGGAAAAAAGAAGATTACTCAGAGGAAGTTTTTCCCGGGTTATTTATTGATTGAGATGGATTTAAGCGAGCAGACGTATCTTTTTGTGAAGAATTCTCCGGGGGTTACCGGTTTCATCGGATTAGGCAAGAAGCCGGTCGCGTTGCCCAAGGAAGAAGTGGAAAATATCCTTAAGCGCACTAAAGAAACCGCGGCCAAGCCTTCCCCAAAGGTTGTTTTTGAAAAAGGCGAGCAGGTAAGGGTTAATGAAGGCCCATTCCTGAATTTTAACGGCACAATTGAAGAAGTTTATCCTGAAAAAGGGAAAGTCAAGGTGAGCGTGTCTATTTTTGGCCGCTCAACTCCCGTGGAATTAGAATATTGGCAGGTGGAAAAGGTATAATTATGGCAAAAGCAATCAAGGCGCAGATTAAGTTACACGTTCCGGCAGCGCAGGCAAATCCCGCGCCTCCGGTAGGCCCGGCATTAGGCCAGCACGGCGTAAACATTATGCAGTTCTGCAAGCAGTTTAACGAGCAGACCAAAGGCAGGGACGGATTAATCCTGCCTGTAGTGATCAGCGTTTTTGAGGACAGGACCTTTACCTTTATTATAAAGAGCCCGCCATCATCCATTTTACTTAAAAGAGCGGCGAATTTAGCCAAGGCCTCCGGCATTAGCGGTAAAGAGATAATCGGCAAGGTGACTAAGAAGCAGGTTGAGGAGATTGCCAGGCTCAAGCTTCCGGATTTAAATACCGATAATTTGCAGCAGGCGATAAAGGTTATTGAAGGCACTGCCCGCAGTATGGGCATTGCTATTGAAGGATAAACCATGAGGACGCAAAGCAAGAGATATAAGGAATCGGTAAAACAAGTAGGCCCGGAAAAACTATATCAACTAAAAGAAGCCATCGCGATATTGAAAAAACTACCTAAACCGAAATTTGACGGTTCAGTTGACCTGCATTTTAATTTGGGTGTAGATACTAAAAAGAGTGATCAGATGATCCGGGGTACAGTTGTACTTCCCC
>JAZDLL010000061.1:0-6185 GCA_043802105.1 Candidatus Omnitrophota bacterium | reverse complement strand
AAAGACAATAAGAATGTTTATCCGGCCAGCGTAGATTTACTCATTAAGAGCAAGCCGGTTTATTTGGAAAGAGATTATCTGGCGGCAACTTCTGTGCGGGGTTATGAATATGATTGTCAACGCCTGGAGGCGACGGGGTATAATTGTACCGCTTCTCCGGTAAGCTGCCAGCTAAGCGGCAAAATGGTATATAGCGTCTCTACCGGCGGATTAATTATGGCGCAGAGCTGTGAAAAAAGATAAAATTCGCAAATTAAATTTAAATGAAAAACATTCTTTCTAAAATCAAGCTCCCCGGAACCAAGGAAAGGTTTAGTTGCGGGCTGGATATTGGCACGCAGTCGATTAAATGCGTGAAATTAAAAATTACCGCCAGTACGGTGGAGCTGGTGGCTTTTGATCTGCAAGAGAGCCAGTTGGATCCGCTGGAAATTTTAAAGAAGATTAAACATACCCAGGCAGCGGATCTGGTAAATATTTCTTTCTGTGGTGCCTCTACCGTTATCCGCTATGTCAATTTCCTGCGCATGAATAAGCTGGAGTTAAAAGGGGCGCTTAAATTCGAAGCCCAGAAACATATTCCTTTTTCCGTGGAGGAAGTCAATCTGGATGCGGAAATCCTAAAAGATGATTTACCTGAGAACAAGATGCTGGTTTTGATTGCGGCGATCAAGAAAGAACTAATTTCACAAAGGATTAAGATTTTGGAGAACGCCGGATTAAGGCCCAACATCATCGATATTGATTCGCTGGCTCTGGTTAACGCCTTTAATTTTAATTATCCTAAAACGGACTTGCCGGAAAATAAGTCGCAGGACAATGGTTTGGTTTCCTCTAGCCAAAGCCACAAATCGGTCTGTCTTTTAAATATCGGCTCCACCATCACGAATGTTAATATTTTAGATAGCGGCCTGGTGCGTTTAAGCCGCGATATCCACTGTGGCGGGGTTAATTTTACTAAGAAGTTGATGGATGTTTTGGAGCTGGATTTTAAAGCCGCCCAAGAGCTAAGAATTAATCCTACGCAGGATAAAGCCAGTAAGATTAAGTCCGGCGTGGAAAGCGTGCTGACAAATTTAGCCACGGAGATCCGCACCTCCTTTGATTATTACGAAAGCCAGAATTCCTCGAATGTGGTTAAAATATTCTTAAGCGGAGGCGCCGGTAAGACCGAGGGGTTAAAAGAAATGTTAGGCACGGCTTTGGGTATACCGGTAGAGACCTGGGATCCCTTTAAACAGATTAAGATACCCAATACTATTAACCGGCAGGAATTAAATAAATTTAGCGGACAATTTAATGTCGCGGTGGGCTTGGCGTTACGATAAAAATGATTGAAATAAATCTTTTACCGGAAGAATTAAGGATTAAAACCAAGGGCAAGAACCCCGATCGGGCTACTGTAAAAAACTGGCCGGCGCTAATTGGCGACCAGGTGTTTATTTATGCTCTGGCAGCAATCCTGGGCCTGTTTATTTTAGCGAATTTTTGTTTTGCCGTACTCTTGATCGCTAAAAACGCCAAGCTGGCTTCTTTAAACCGGAAATGGTCGGCTTTAGCCGTGCAGAAAAAGGCGCTGGATGAATTTAATCAGGATTCTTCCGCCACTTCTTACGATTCCGGCCTGATGCAGCAGTTAAGCCGCCAGAGGATTCTCTGGGCGCAGAAATTAAATCTACTAAGTTTACATTTACCTGCCGGGGTTTGGTTTAATGAGATTGTGCTTAATAGTAACAGCCTAACGATTAAAGGTTCAGTTATCTCATTGAAGAAAGAGGAGATTGGCTTGATCAATAAATTACTAGATAATTTAAAAACGACTCTTGAGTTCTCTAAAGATTTCTTGGGTTTTGAATTAAACAATGTGCAAAAGATAAGTATCGGTGGCTATGATATTGCCGATTTTGTCCTGGTGGGAGCCTTGAAACCTAGATGAACCTGGCCGATTTAAAATTAGACCAACAAAAGAAGATAGCAATTATAGTCTTATTGGTGTTAATCGCCTACGTGGACAGTGTCTATATTCTGAAGGCGCAAAGATCCGGATTAAAGGGGCTGAATGTAAAGATTGCAAAATTAAATAAGGATCTGGTAAATTTAAACCAAGGTTTGGAAAATATGCGTTTAGTCAAAGTCCAGCCGGGTACGGCCGCGTTGAAGAAAGCTACCCGGCCTTCTAAGATCCTGCCTGAAGGCAGGATCTCTGAGATTCTACAGGAAATTTCCAGCGCGGCGAATAGATTCGATATCCGAATTTCTCAGATCCGTCCCAGCCGGCCGGCGCAAAAAGAAAAATCGGCAATTGGCCAGGATAAACTCACATCCCTGTTGATTAATTTAGATCTGGTTGCTGATTATCATAGTTTGGGCAAATTTATCCAGAGCCTGGAGAATTCACCGGTTTTTATGGGGGTGCAGGAGCTAAAGATTTCTACGCAGCTGCCGGATTATATGAAACAAAAAGTTACTTTGGTGATCAAGACCTATGTTACTAAATAAAAAAATATTGTTTTGTTTATTGTTACTAGGCTTAACTTTGCCGAGCGCCTTTGGGCAAGAGGAGTTTACCTATGATGCTCAAGGCAAGCGCAACCCTTTTATTCCACTGGTAACCCCCGAGGGAAGATTGCTTAAATTGGATAAAGAAGAATCTGCCTTGACCCATGGTTTTCTGGTAGAGGGAATTATTTATGATAAGTTGGGCCGCTCTTTTGCTATTGTTAATTCTACGGTAGTGGGAATCGGAGATATGGTGGGAGATTATCAGGTTTTAAAAATCCTTGCAGATAAAGTCATTTTTATTAAAAACGGAGAGCCCTTAGAAGTGGATCTGGTTAATAAGGAGGTAAAGTGAAAAAAATATTATTAACACTTATTTTTTCTTTTTTGGTTTTCAAGTTTGCAGCGGTGGCTGCGGCGGCTACCGATTCGCCGAGTGAGCCTAAACTTGGGGCCCCGGTTGAGCAGACAGAGTTGGCCCCTAAAGCGATGGAGCCGGAGGCTGCTGTTCAGGCGCCGGCAACGGGAAACGTAACCTTTGATTTTAAGGAGGCGGACATTACTAATGTGCTTAAAATCATCTCCCTTAAATCCGGGGTCAACATTGTCACCACCCCGGATGTCATCGGCAATGTTTCCGTACGCCTGAGCGATGTTCCCTGGGAGATCGCCCTGGATATCATTTTAAAGACTTATGGCTTTGGTTATCAACGACAGGGCAATGTTATTTTAGTGACGAAGTTGGAAAATGTGGCTAAGATTGCGGCGGAAGAGCCGTTGCAGGTAGAGATCATTACGTTGAAATTTTTGGATGCCCAGGATGCGGAAAAGATCCTTATTCCCTTACTTTCTCCGCGGGGAAAAATCTCGGTTTTGTATACTCGCGGACAAAAAGGTTGGCAGTTTGGAACTTTTAAAATTGGTAGAGCCTCGGCTGTCGGCGCTGCTTTGGCTAAAGAAGCCGTGGGGGCCAGTAAGCCGGAGACAGTTTCTTATGAGAGAAATGCTGCCGGTGAAACCGTGATGAAGAAGGCTGAGTTTGATCCGGCCATAAAATCCAAGATGCTGGTAATTACTGATACTGCCAGCACCCTGGATAAAATACGCAATATTATTTTACCCAAGCTTGATATTAAGCCTAAACAGGTGCTGGTGGAGACCAAGTTTATGGAGGTAAATAAAACTAAATTAAAGGACTTAGGCGTGGACTGGGGCTTAGGTAGTAAAAATAACGCCGAATCAGCGAATATTACAACGCAAACTTCAAGTGGTGGCACTACGGCTACCGGAGGCCATACTTTAGGCACGGCTCTGGGAGCTTTAATTGCCGCTGGCTCTACTAATCCTTATACTGCCGGAGGAGAATTTGTATTTCAGAAATTAACCGGCACCGAGTTTGAAGCAATTGTTCATGCCTTAGAAAATGATACTAATACTAATACTTTATCTGCTCCTAGTATATTGACCCTAGATAATCAGGAAGCCTCGATGCTGGTGGGTTATCATACCCCCATACTTCAATCTACGGTTACTGCCGGCACCAGCGGAAGCGAGCCAACGGTAACTCAAACTTTAGATTATTATCAGGAGATTGGCATTCGGTTAAATGTTGTACCTCAGATAAGTGAAGAGGGCTATATTAACATGATTATTCATCCGAGCATTACCGCTTCCAGCGATTCTGTTATTGCTTCCTCTACTGCTGGTGGTTTAACCACTACCACCGCATATCCGATTATTGATGTGCGCGAGGCGCAGACCCAAGTCTTCTTAAAAGACGGAGAAACCATTGTTATCGGCGGTTTGCTTAAGGATGTTAAAACTAAAACTAAAGTAGGAATCCCTTTTTTGGTTAATTTGCCGTGGGTGGGGAAATTTTTTGGTAAGGACGAAGATAATGTAGAAAAGATTGATCTTTTGATCTTTATTACCGCTAGAATTATTAATGAAAATCAATATACACCTGATGAGCTAGCTAAACTTCAAAAGAGATTAGGGCAACCGGTAGTGCTGGAATTTAAGAGAGAGCCTTTAGCAACTAAGAAAAAGAAATAAGGGTTTTCTCATGTATAAAGTAAATTTTATTCCTTTACACTTCGTGTAAAGGACTGCGCTAGATAAAAGATTAAGGTGCTTGCCCTTGTTCGCTGGTGCTTACAAGGACTGCGCTAGATAAAAGATTAAGGTGCTTGTTTTTTATGTATAAGGTTAACTTCATTTTTTCTAAGAAAGGGCTGATGCGTTATATTTCGCATTTAGACCTCATGCGCCTATTTACGCGCGCCATGCGCCGGGCAGATTTCCCCCTAAAAATGAGCGAGGGTTTTAGCCCGCATCCTAAATTAAGCTTAAAAAGAGCTTTAAAGCTAGGGATGGAAAGTGAAAACGAAGAAGCTTCCATCATTTTAAGATTTCCGGTAACTGCGGAGGATTTTAAAAATAGGCTGCAAAAACAATTACCAGAAGGGATACAAGTAAAAAATGTCCAAGGAAATTTTAATTAATTCGGAAAGCCAAGAAAAGCGGGTGGCTATAGTCCAGGACGGCCTGCTGTTAGAGTTTCATATTGAGCGTCCGCAGGATCGCACCATCGTCGGAAATATTTATAAAGGCAGAATTGAAGCGGTAATGCCTTCCATCGGGGCGGCTTTTGTGGATATTGGCCTGCCTAAAAACGGCTTTTTGTATCTATCGGAAATTGAATCTGCTTATGAGTCGATTGAGGCGCCTGCGCAGACTCCGATTAAGGAAGTGAAAAAAGGCCAGGAGGTTCTGGTGCAGGTGGTTAAGGAATCTTTCGGCACTAAAGGCCCGCGGCTTTCTACGCAGATTGGTTTAGCCGGCAGGTATCTGGTGATTATGCCGTTGGAGCATCAAGGCGGAATTTCCCGGCGCATTGAGAATGAAGTGGAAAGAAGGCGCCTGCGGGATATCTTTAAAAAACTCAAACTTCCTGATCCGGTAGGTTTTATCGTACGCACTGCGGCTAGCGGCCGTAGCGAGCAGGAGTTAATCCGCGACGCGCAGTTTCTTTATAAATTATGGAAACGCCTGGAGAAGATTGCTCAGGAGAAGAAAGCCCCCTCTTTGGTTTATGAGGAGTATGATTTGCCGCTGCGCGCCATTCGGGATTCTTTTACCGAAGATGTTACCAAGCTGATTGTGGACTCTAAACCTGAATTTTACCGCATTCAACATTTTATGCGCACTTTTTTAAGTTATCTGTGCAAGAAGGTTGAGCTTTACCGGGGGGATGATCTTTTTGGCGCCAAGGATGTAGAGAAACAGATTAACCATATCTTTGAAAGCCATGTTTACATGAAATCTAAGGCCTATTTGATTATTGAGCCGACGGAAGGGCTAGTGGTGATTGATGTAAATAGCGGTGGCTTTAAGAAGAAGGTCAATCAGGAGGAGATGGCTTTTAAGGTTAACGCGGAAGCGGCGGTTGAAATTGCTCGCCAGCTAGTGCTGCGGGATTTAGGCGGGATTATTGTTATTGATTTTATTGATATGGAACGCGAAGGCCATCGCCGGGAGTTGTTGAATATTTTGAAAAATGCTTTGTCCGGTGACCGGGCAAAATACGATATTTTAGGAATTTCGAAGTTTGGGATAGTGGAGATGACCCGGGAACGCATTCATAAGACCGTGCAGATGCTTTCTTTTCATCCTTGCCCATATTG
>JAZDLL010000049.1:0-6072 GCA_043802105.1 Candidatus Omnitrophota bacterium | reverse complement strand
AGAAGGGGCAGTTAGTTTTGATAATCAAAGAATCGAAAAAGAAGATTTTATGCCAAAATCTAGCGGTATTTTAAAAGTTGGTTCTCGCCGTTTTTTGAAGGTTGAATATAAGCAGGGAAAATAGATCTAATCCCATATGATTTGGACAATTATCGGAATATCCGCAGCGACGCTTACCACATTTTCATTTGTTCCTCAGATATTTAGGTCACTAAGGATTAAATCCGTTAAAGATGTCAGTCCGGTGACCTTATTCCAGCTTTCCGCCGGCGTTGGTCTGTGGATGGTTTATGGAGTTGCGCGCCGTGATCCGATAATCATATTTGCCAACCTAGTAACTTTAGTCACTTTGTCGATATTAATTTATCTATATTTTAAATACGGGAGATTAGCCAAATGAAAGGGATTATCTTAGCCGGCGGGAAAGCGACAAGGCTTTATCCAATAACTAAAGGCGTCTGCAAGCAGATGTTGCCGATTTATGACAAGCCGATGATTTATTACCCACTTTCTGTATTGATGCTGGCGGGAATTAAAGATATCTTAATCATTTCCACTCCTAAGGATACGCCAAGATTTAAGGATTTGCTGGGGGACGGCCATGACCTGGGGATAAAATTTTCTTATCTGGTTCAGCCTGAGCCTAAAGGCATCGCGCAAAGTTTTATTATTGCCCAGAATTTTATCGGCGAGGACAGCGTTTGCCTAATCTTAGGAGACAATATATTTTATGGTTATAACCTCACTGAGTTATTACAAAATTCAGCCAAGCTAAAAAATGGGGCAATAGTTTTTGGTTATACCGTTAGAGACCCTGAGCGTTACGGGGTGCTGGAATTTGATAAAAAAGGTAAGGTGATTTCTATCGAAGAGAAGCCTAAGAAGGCAAAATCTGCTTGGGCAGTTTCAGGATTATATTTTTATGATAATCAGGTAGTAGAAACTGCCAAAAAAATTAAGCCTTCCGCCAGGGGGGAGTTGGAAATCACCTCAGTAAATAACGAATACATTAAAAGAGGTAAGCTCAAAGCTGAATTTCTGGGCCGCGGCCATGCCTGGCTGGATACCGGAACCTATGAATCGCTAATTGACGCCTCAATTTTTATTAAAACCATTGAAGACCGGCAAGGTTTAAAAATCGGCTGTATCGAAGAGGTGGCTTATCGCATGAAATATATTAATAAAGCGCAGCTGGCCAAACTGGCCAGGGGATATCAGACCAGTTATGGGGAGTACCTAAAAGGGCTGCTTAATGATAAATAAGAAGATTTTAATTTTAGGTAAAGGTTTTATCGGTGAGCGTTTACAAAAGGCTTTAAGCTGCCGGATAACGGATGCTTTTATAAAATCTTACCAAGATGCTGAGCGCATAGTTAAACAATACAAGCCCAAAGTAATTATAAACTGTATCGGCATCACCGGCAAGAGCAATGTCGATGATTGTGAATTGGATATCGACGGAGTTTTACTGGGGAATAGTTTTATTCCGGTGATTTTGGCGGAAGTGGCTTTGCGCAATCAAATTAAGCTAGTGCATATTTCCAGCGGCTGTATTTTTAATTATGATTATAAAAAGAATAAGTTGATTCAGGAAGATAGTCAGGATTATTTTTTCAAATTATTTTATAGTCGCAGCAAAATCTACGCGGAGAAAGCTATCCAGGTGCTGGCTAGGGATTACAATATACTTATTACCAGGATCCGTATACCCTTACTTAATGCTCAGCATCCCAAAAACGTTTTAGATAAGCTTATAAAGTATAAAAAAGTTATTGATATTCCCAACTCTATAACCTATATTCCTGATTTTATCCGGGCGATTAAGTATTTAATTAAAATTGACGCTCGGGGAGTATATAATGTGGTAAATAAAGGCGGGTTACGCTATCCGGCTCTTATGAAAGTTTATCAAAAATATGTCCCGGAATTTAAATTTAAAGTAATTGTTTTAAAGAAATTAGGATTAGTCAGGACCAATCTGCTTTTGTCCACCAGCAAGCTTGAGAAAACGGGTTTTAAGATTAGAAATATTAATTCCGTTTTAGAAGAATGCGTAAAAGAATATCTAAAATCTTAATTACCGGGGGTGCGGGGTTTATCGGCAGCGCTTTTGTGCGATTACTAGCGAAAGGTACTGTCTCTGAGCTTATGGTGGTGGATAAACTTACTTATGCCGCAGATCTGAAGCGTCTTGAAGAGACAAAAAATAAATTTAAATTTTATAAAACCGATATCTGCAATAAGCAGCAAATTGATTTAATCTTCTCCCAAGAAAGACCTGAAATCGTAGTGCATTTTGCCGCGGAGAGCCATGTTGACCGCAGCATCAACGACGCTACCCCGTTTATCGAAACCAACATTAAGGGAACGCAAATCCTTATCGATGCCAGCCGTAAATATAAAATAAAGAAATTTATTTTTATCTCTACGGACGAAGTTTACGGAGAGATTGCTAATGGCAAATTTAACGAAGATTCCCAGGTAAAACCCAACAGTCCTTATGCCGCTTCCAAGGCTGCCGCAGATCTTCTGGTTCAGTCATATATTCGGACTTATAAGTTTCCGGGGATAATTATCCGGCCATCGAATAATTATGGCCCTTGGCAATATCCGGAAAAGCTAATTCCTTTGGCTATCCTTAGAATATTGGAGGGCGAAAAAATTCCGGTTTATGGCCGCGGTCTAAATGTACGTGAATGGCTTTATGTTGATGATTGCGCGCGGGGTATTCTGGCAATTATGAAAAAAGGTCAAATCGGCCAGGTTTATAATTTAGGCAGTACTTGTGAAAGCAAGAATATTGACACAGTGAAATTATTGCTAAAAACCCTCGTTGTCAGCCAGGACAGATTTGAATTTGTTAAGGACCGTTTAGGCCACGATTTAAGATATAGCCTTAATTCCAGGAAAGTTTCTAGAGAGCTTGGTTGGAAGCCGAGTATTAAACTCGCCCAGGGCCTCAAACTTACTGTGGGCTGGTCGTTTAAACATCAAACTTGGCTTAAAAGTAAACTTAAGGATATTAACAAGCTTTATAATGACACCCGGCGCTAATAAGACACCCGCCGCTAATTGGAATTGCGGCGTTGTGCGCTAGGTAGCGCAAATTGCGCCGGTGTTGTCTAGGTAGACAAGGAGCTAAGATGTCAGTGGTTATTGTTACCGGCTCTTGCGGTTTAATCGGTTCTGAAACAGTGAGTTTCTTTGCCGCCAAAGGTTTTGAGATTATCGGTATTGATAACAATATGCGCAAAAGTTTTTTTGGCGCGGATGGTTCAATTATTTGGAATAAGCAACGCCTCCAGAAACAGCATAAAAATTACTACCATTATTCCGTAGATATCCGCAATCCGGGCAAAATTAATTCCATCTTTAAGAAATACAATCAAGATATCGCTTTAATTGTGCATGCCGCAGCCCAGCCATCTCATGATTGGGCGGCTAAAGACCCAAAAACAGATTTTAGCGTTAATGCCACCGGAACTTTAGTTTTACTGGAGGCCACACGCCAGTTTTGCCCTCAGGCAGTTTTCATTTTTACCTCCACCAATAAAGTATACGGGGATACACCCAATCGTTTGCCTTTAATTGAAAAAGATAAACGTTTTGAGATAGCTAGCGACCATAAATATTATAAGGGAATCGATGAAACCATGAGCGTGGATAATTGCCTGCACTCGGTTTTCGGCGCTTCTAAGTTGGCCGCGGATATCATGACCCAGGAGTATGGCCGATATTTTGGCCTTAAAACCGGAGTCTTTCGCGGCGGTTGTCTGACCGGGCCGGCGCATTCCGGAGCCGAGTTGCATGGATTTTTGTCTTACTTAGTTAAATGCGCGGTAACCAAGCGCAAATATAAAATTTACGGCTACCTGGGCAAGCAGGTCAGGGACAATATCCATTCTTTTGACCTGGTGAATGCTTTTTACCATTATTTTCGGAATCCGCGCTGTGGCGAGGTTTACAATATCGGCGGAGGCAGGTTCGCTAATGTTTCAGTTCTGGAAGCAATCCAAATGTGTGAGCAACTAACCGGTGGAAAATTTAATTACGAATATATTGATACTAACCGCATTGGCGACCATATCTGGTGGATCAGTGATCTCTCTAAGTTTAGATCGCATTATCCTGATTGGCAGTATAAATTCGGTATTGAAGAAACGATCAAGCAAATTTTTAATTCTCAGAAAGAATTAGCATGAAATATAAAAGCCTGCTGGTTACCGGCGGCGCCGGTTTCATCGGTAGCAATCTGGCCGTAGGATTTAAACGAAAATATCCGCAGTTAAAAGTTTACGCATTAGATAATCTATCCCGCCGGGGTAGTGAACTTAACCTTGTGCGCTTAAAAGAAAATAAAATTAAATTTATCCGCGCTGATGTTAGAAACCCTAAAGACCTGGATCTGGATTTTGATCTGGATTTAATGATGGAATGCTCGGCGGAGCCTTCGGTGATGGCTGGCCTAGATGACCCACTGTATATTATCAACAATAATTTAGTGGGTACAGTCAATTGCCTGGAATTATGCCGTAAGCGTAAAGTAGATATAATTTTTCTTTCTACCAGCCGCGTCTATCCTTATCAGGCAATCAACAAAATTAAAACCGTTCAAACTCCTACTCGGTTTAAATGGCTGCCTGCCAAGCATATTTCAGGTTGGTCGCAAAATGGTATTAACGAAGATTTTACAATTAGTGGTCCAAAAACTTTATACGGAGCGACTAAACTTTCCTCAGAGCTGCTTCTGCAGGAGTATATCGCTAACTACGGAATAAAAGGCGTAATTAACCGTTGCGGGGTAATCGCCGGGCCCTGGCAGTTTGGTAAAGTTGACCAGGGGGTATTTACTTATTGGATGCTGGCGCATTATTTTAAGCGGTCGCTTAAATATATCGGCTTTGGCGGAAAAGGTAAACAGGTGCGCGACCTTTTGCATGTCGATGATTTATTTAGCTTAATTGACCTGGAGGTGGCTAAACTTTCTAAGATCAGTGGCCGGGTTTATAATGTGGGCGGCGGCCGGAAAGTTTGCCTTTCTTTATGCCAGACGACTAAATTGTGTCAGCAGTTTACCGGCAATAAAATAAAAATCGGCAGCGACCTAAATACCCGTCCGGGAGACATCGCAATTTATTTAAGCGATAATCGTAAGGTTACAGAAGAGTTAGCTTGGCACCCTGAGAAAACTGCCGAATCAATTTTAGCGGATATTTACGGTTGGATTTCTAAGCCCGGGATAAAAGAGAAGCTTCGCCGTTATCTTCTATGAAATTTTCATTTGGTTGTTTCAAGGACCCCATCGACTCCCGCGATATTCCCATGAGTTTAGTTTTGCCCGTCTTTACTGCCCCAGTGAGTTTTGATTTTTCCAAAGTCATGAGTCCGGTAAGAGATCAGGGAAGCGAGGGGACTTGTGTGGCTTTTGCTTCCGTAAGCGGGGTTAAGGAGTACCAGGATAAAAAAGAATACCATAAACTAATCAGGCTTTCTGTGCGTTTTCTTTACAGCCTGTGTAAAAAATTTGATGGTATGCCATTTCAGGAAGGGACCTATCCGCGTATTGCCATGAAGATCCTGTTGAATCATGGCGTCTGCCACGAATCATTCTGGCCGTATTTGCCTAATAAAAAAGGTATTCCTCGAAAAGGTGCGGATATAGATGCCCTAAAATTTAAGATTAAGGCTTATGCCCGGCTTAAATCGCTCCTGGAGATGAAACGCAGCCTGTTAATTAACGGCCCTTTTATTGCCGGAGTAAAAGTATTTCAATCCTGGTTTACCAAAAAAATTGAAAGAAGCGGTTTTATTTCCATGCCCAAACGTAATGAAGAGTCGGTGGGAGGACACGCTATTTGTATTGTCGGCTATGACAATAAACTAAAGATTCTTAAGTTTAAAAATTCCTGGGGCGTAAAATGGGGTGACCAGGGTTATGGGTATTTGCCATATGAATATATGAAGCAATACTGTAATGATGCCTGGAGTGCTACTGACCTGATTGAGAACCCCAAAGCGCTGGTAAGGTCAAGAAAAATCCAAGAGTAGATGAGATCAATAAAGCCCAAGGAT
>JAZDLL010000043.1:0-13666 GCA_043802105.1 Candidatus Omnitrophota bacterium | reverse complement strand
TTGTCCGGGATAAGAGAAAATATCTTTGAAACTTTAAAAACTTTGCTGGGGGCGCACCGGGGTAATGTCCCGGTATATTTACGCCTGGATACCCCTGCCAAATCCCGTGTACAGTTAATCGTTGGCGAAGGGCTGTATGTTGAACCCAACGAACAGCTGATCCAGGAATTGGATGAACTGTTAGGCCAGGAACATTTATCACTGGTAATCTAAGGTTAGTAAAATATTTTTTGTCGGTTATTTTCTAGCTGTTTTAAGGCAATTGACTTAATTAGCTTGACAACTTTATTTTTATGTAATAATATTAAAATAATCGTTTTAATGGACCAACCAAAAGGAGGACGGCATGAAGAAAGGTTTTACGCTTATTGAGTTAATCGTGGTGGTTATTATTATCAGCATCTTAGCGACTTTGGCTATTCCGCAATATATCGCAGCAACGGAGAGGGCTAAAAGCGCTAAAGCCAGGCATGCGATTGGATTAATCGCTCAAGCCGAAAAATTGTTTCGCGCAGGTAATGATACCTACTTAAGGATTCCGAACACGGGAGCGCTGATCACTGGTTCACCCGGATTGAGCGATTACGTGGAGCTAACGGATATTACTAAAGATAAGGACTGGAACTATACTGTATCCAATGCTACCACCACTACTTTTCTTATTACTGCCAATAGGTTAGGTGGTTCGGATACCGGAACCATTACTTTCGATCAAGACGGGAACTGGGCTGGAACCAGGAAGAAGAAGGTGGGAGGGGAAGCTTAACTAGCTAATTTTAAATATGCGCCTTGGTTTTTCTTTACTAGAAGTAATGGTGGTGGTCATCATCATCGGTATTTTGGCAACTTTTGCCATACCGCATTACGCTAAGACTCAAGAAAATGGTTTGGATAATGAGGCTAAGGCGAATTTAGTTTTAATTCAGGCCGCAGAAAATCTGTATAAAAGCGAACGCAATTCTTTTTATCCAGTTTCTGGGGTAGAAGCAGTGCATGCAAAATTAAATAGTTACCTGAGCGTTAATCTGCCCCTTACCGGAAGCAAATGGGATTATTCAGTAAGAGTTACTCCCGCAGCAGGAGCAAATCCTGCTAAAGCTTGCGCTCAGGCTACGCGAAACAGTGGTCCTAAAATTCGCTCTTGGCATATATGGGATGTAGATAATGCGCCTGTAATTGACACCTGTTCTTAAAATTATTAACCGTGGTCCTAATAAAAGAGCACTCTTGGAGAATCAGGATTGCTCTTTTATTTTAAAAGTTCGATTTTCTTATTTTAGATGATTAAGTAGTAACAATTTGCTGTTGATTAGTTGTAAGTTAAGTGGTATACTTATGATAGGAAAAAAATAAACTATGGAAAGAGGATTTAGTATTCTAGAGCTAATGATCGTGGTGGTGATTGTTGTGATTGTAACTACTTTTGCTGTCCCTAGTTATGCTAAATATATTGAAAGAAGCCGCGGTAAGAGCGCGCAGGCTAACCTGACACTTATTCACAATATGGAGAAAAGGTATAAATTGGATAATGGCGCTTATTATGAGTGCGCAACTTCTCCTGCTGGTTGCAGCTTAGCTGTGATTAACGCTGAATTGGGGCTTTTTATTAGAGATTCTTATTTTAATTATAATATCGCTATAAATGGATTATCCGGATATAAAGTTACTGCTACGCGCCTTGCCTCTGGCGCCTGTTCCGGCAATACGATGACCGTCACCGATGCAAGCAGCGAAATTACAAAGGAGTGCTTAGCATGGTAAAAAGCCAACCTAAATTTAAGAGTAAGGTCAAGTTTACTTTATTACTCCTGTTTATTTTATTTAGTTTTTTAACGGTGGTTAGATTCTCCTATGCGGCTAAAACCAGAAGCATTGATTATTTACCTCGGGATCAGGAGCTATCGATCAAGGAGAAGAATTACGCTCCGCCCTATACTCTAGATGAATCTACTTGTGATAAATTGCTAGATTTAAATACTAAAATTTCCAGGTGCTACAATTGCATGTTACTTAAACTTCAATGTTCTGATTGCTGTATAAATATGGTGCCACCTGCTTCCAGAAAAACTAAATGTCAAAATTTAATAGATTCTGCTCAAAATCCTATCTTTCAGCCGATAGATGGTGATCCTGACCTCCGGAAAGAATGTGAGGTAGTCGCGGATTGTTTTCCGCCAGCCAAAGCTGATCCGGGTTCCACGGATCAGTCTTATATAAATTTTAAAAATTACTGCGCAGATAATTCTGTTCCTGGCTGTCAAGCTAAAGGTTGTCCTGAAAGCAGCGGTACACCCAAACAAGAGTCTTCTGATAAATGTGAGCCATCCATTACTAAGCCTGGCGCTTTTGTCTGTAATACTCCAGATATTGATGAGCTAGAAGATGAGGGATGTAAGCCTACGGGAAACGCAGTTAAAGATTGCACTACGCTTAAGAAATCTCCTTCGGTTGACTTATTCGGAGTTATTGATAATGGCATGTATACTATAACGCCAATGGATGACTCTGACTGTCCTTCTTCTGGCGGCTATACAAAATGTTGGGAATATCAGCTTACTACTGGCTTGGCTTCTTGTATTAGTAATTGCCAGAGCAAAACCGCTTCTCAGGAAGAATCAATTAAGGATTTGGATTGCTGCAGACGGGATAGCGATATTTGCGAAAAAACTCCCGGTAGTATTGTGGGTTTAAATGCCCCTCGACCCGGATATCAAAATAACTGTACTAATGATGATGCTTGCTTACAAAGAGTTGATTGGTTGGAATGTCAGCCGGGGAAAGATACAGTACCTTCTTTTTGTTGCGATAAATTATCGGCGGATGATTGTGTAGGTTTTTCACAACAGAGAGACCATTTATTAGAAGATATGACCGCCGGCACTGAACTAGGGTGTTTTAATGATATCTCTAGGCCTGGGGATGATTTTGCTTATGAATTTGTAGCTAAAAGCAACGAAAAGCTAATGGTTATCTGGCAGGTGCAAGCCGCGCCGGAATATTATTATTGCGGATCTGGCACCCCCTGTACTCTGGCTCAGGAAAATAACGCTAAAGCTATGCTTACTCTTCCGAGCACAGGAGCTGCACCTAATACATATTTTTATACGTTGGTTAAGATATTTGATGTTACTGATGGGAAGAATACAGAAGTTTATCCTCATCCTTATGCTGACACAATAATGAACCAGAAGAGTTTTGTCGCTTCTTTCTCAGTATTTGCGGCGATTGCTACTGGTTATGATACTGATACACCGCCTAAGAGCATCTTTAAGCAAGGCCATAAGTATAGAATAAAGCTTTACTATTTAATTGCGCCTTTAAGTAACTATGTTTTACGTTCCAAGGTCAGTCAATTTCAATTTGTAGTTTTAAGAGCTAGAGAATAGAATTAATAGGAACAGAAAGGGGGAGCAAATGAAAGCATTGAGTGTTTTATTGGTCGCATCGCTTTGTTTCTTGAGTTTGGCATTTGCACGAGAAGATTTAACCACTAATGTTGAAGCTGTCGCTAAGGTTTTTCAAGTGACACCTCCCGGTGTGGCAACCGTAGCTGAGTCACGCTGGATGCAGTTTTTAGATTGTACTGGCTCAACTGCCTGCTGCAGTACATTAAGCAGCCTTTCTTTAGAATATAAGAATGGACCGCCGCAATTTACTCCAGTTGCAGGATTAGTTCTGAATGTGCCAGTAGACCAAGCTCATAGAGCCAGTAGTAATATCTTAATTACTTGGACGGTGAGGATTGAAGGACATGGGAAGATCGTAAACCCCTGGGGAAGTTTATGTAGTAAACGACAGTATGGTAGAGTCATGGAAACATTTAAAGGAGGAGATGTTTATTCGCAAGCCTATATTGATATGGGACCTGGATTTGGTTATCAGGCTTTTGGCCAACCGGCTAAAATGACCGTACCTGATGGTGGAGGAGGAGTGGTAGTGAATATTCCAGAACCACCACCAGAGCCCAGGGATCCACCCAGTGATCCCACGAATTCCGGAAGTTGTTTGTTGAAACCCTCAGATTTTCCAGGGGGTTCTCTTCCGGCAACCGTTAAGATTATGGTCTACTGGAAAAATGATACTTCGATGTCTATCAGCAGTAGCGCTAATTATCGCAGTCTTAACGCTACCGTGCTTCCATCGCGCAAATGATGGTATAGTTTTTAAGCTATTTTATAATATTCTATGGAATAGAAAGGGGGAGTAAATGAGAGTATTGAGTGTTTTATTGGTTGCCCTGCTTTGTTGTTCGGGTTTAGCAGCTGCCCAAGAGGGCTTATCAACCAAAGCGGAAGCTGTCGCTAAGGTCTTTCAGGTAACGCCGGAAGGTGCAATATCATTACTTGCGTCGCGCTGGATGCAGTTCTCAAATTGCGCTGGTGAAGCGGAATGTTGCGCCATTTTAGCCGGAAAATCTTTAACCTACAAGAACGGACCGCCGCCGTTTACAGCCACTGATTTAGCTCTGGCTGTACAGATAGACGAAGCCTATAGAACCAAGGGCAGCATTTTAATTACTTGGACCCTGCGCATTGAAGGACAGGATGGAGAGGTAATCAACCCTTGGAAGACTTTATGCGGCGCTTGGCATGGTTCGGTTACGGAGACCTTTAAAGGTGGACAGATTTATTCACAGGCTTATGTCAGTACTACTGGATCTGGTTCTGATTTTGTAGCTAAGGGGCAACCTGCTTCCATGACTATACCGGATGGTGGTTCTAAAGAAGTTATAAATATCAACGATCCTACGCATTCCGGAAGCTATTTGCTTAAACCCTCTGATTTTGGAGGAAAGTTTCCGGCTAAGGTTTGGATCAGCATTTATTGGAAAAATGATACTTCTATGATTGTTACCAGTAGCGACAAGTATCGCAGCCTTATCGCGACACTGCTTCCGACTAGCGAATGATTGAAAAGTTTCGGTTATCTAGGGGAACTTTAAAGAAATCCAATATTAGGGAAATCCGGTATTTCGGTTTTACGATGGTTGAAGTACTGATTTCCCTGATTTTGTTGGGGATCGGACTTTCCTTTTCAGCCAAAGTCTTTGTGGCGGGGAAATATTTTATCAAAGAGTCTGATAATAAAACTCGGGCAATGGAGATTGCTAGTGTGCACATGAATGAATATTTGACTAAATCTTACGAGGAGCTTTCTCCAGACGGCGAGACACTGCCGGTAATCGATAATGGGTTTACTTGGATAGCTACAATTAAGTCGTTATCCATGCCACCAGTGTCGCCTAAGGTTAACACTATCCCCTATAAACAGATTGAAGTTATCTGCAGCTATAAAGAGCAAAATGTTAATGGAGTAATCGTCGCCAAAAGCGTGCGCTTAGTAAATATGGTTGTCTATCCGTATATGCATATTTACAGTGCAGTTTCCTCTCCAGATAATGTAATTGTTAGACATTATGACAGTGCTGCCATTGCGGCAACTCATGGCGAGTGTACGGTTGTAGATTTGGATTTCCAAACAAAAGTACAAAGTGATCTGTTAGTTTTTTATAACATTTCGATGAATATTACCGACTCTTCAGATATTGGTCCTATTGACCTTATCCTTTCCAAGTGTTTTATTACTCCTATAAGCGCAATTAAGGGTGTCCCCATTGGTGCTTCTGTAGGATATGAAATTCAGACCGGTACTCCGATTATAACCCAGCCGACGATTAATAATACCGTGAGCGTTTCCGGGTTGGAAAAAGGCGTGTATAGATTAAAAATAGTTTGGTTTAAGGATAAGAATCATCCGCATGGTACAATCAAAGGTAAAAAAGCTAACGCAGTTGTTTTACAGGTAGAAAAATAGGCTTATGCGTAATAAAGCAATGACCCTGGTAGAGCTTATAGTTACTTTGACACTGGTAAGCGGAATTATTTTGTTAGTTTCCGCCGGCTCGATTTTTTTTGTTAACCAACTTCAGGCTAATTTAGAAAGAAGCAATCTGTATAGTCAAATGAACTATGCGATGGATGACTTAAGAATGCGCAGTGTAAGCGCGGTGGCTATAGAGCCCCGCTTTAGTTTTAATGGTGAGAAAAAAAACGAGCTGATTTTCGAGGGGGAAAAGGATATTTACAATGTTACGTTAAATATTTTAACGGATAACTCCTGGTATAAATACTATCTTACTAATCCTGATCCGGACAAACCTGCTAAGAAGGATTTAGTAGTTAAGAGTTGTCCGGATCTGGCAGATTCCACCTGTAGCTTCGGAACCGAAGAGATTCTCATCGAGAAGAAATTTAAGCCAGAGATATCCTTTTTTTATGATCAAGATACTCCGGCTAATCTTCTGCGGGTGGTTTTAACTGCAGAAGGGGATAAAGTACCTCTGGGCGCTAGCCAGATCGTGACCAAAGTAGGAGGCATCAGGTTTTGGTTTATTGATGCGGCTAAATGATTAGTATTATATCTTCGATAATTATTGCCATTAGTGTGCTGGTTATGACGTTAATTACCTTTAACCCTAATGCCCGGTCGATTGCAGAAAGTGATTTTATGCGCAGCGCCAGGAATAATGCTTATTTGTATGGCTGGGAGCTGGCCCAGCTTAATGTGCGTACCGGCAACCTAGATCTGGGGGCCAGTAAGAATAATATTCCCCTGGGATATTTAAGTAAGAAAGATGCTCTAGAACAGCAAAAATTAAAAGCCAATATTTCCTACGTTGATGCTCCTGATCCAAAAGAAGATTATCTTGCCATTGAAGTGGATAAAGAATAATTCTGCAATTAAATTTAGGCTTGACACCGTAACTTTTTGCTGCTATTATACTTAGCAATAGGGGGTGGAAGATGACTAAGAAGGATATTGTTTTAAAAGTATCTGATGAAACCAATCTTAAACAGATAGACGTTAAAAAAATAGTACAAAAGACCTTTAATTGTATTATTGATGCTCTGATTCGAGGTGAAAAAATTGAGTTACGCAATTTCGGTGTTTTTAAGGTCAAGCAAAGAAGGAGCCGCACAGGCAGAAATCCGCGTACTAATCAAGTTATCCCCGTCCCGCCTAGAAAAGTAGTGGTCTTTAAAGCAGGCTTGGAAATGAAACAAAAGATAAGATAAAATAAAATACCAGAGTAGTTAGTAGGTGGTTAAAGAGCCGCTCTATTAAGTGCTGGACAATTAATTTACATGTTCAAAAGAATCCCGGGTACTAAAGATATCTTGCCCGAAGAAATATCTTCCTGGCAAACCGTCGAAGCAACAGCGCGCAGAATTTTTTCTTTATATAATTATCGGGAGATCCGTACGCCGCTAATTGAAGAAGCAGCGCTTTTTAACCGCACTCTAGGGGCAACTACCGAGATCGTTCAGAAGCAAATGTTCCTCATCCATAACCAAGAGGATACTTACGTGCTGCGCCCGGAGGCCACCGCCTCAGTGGTGCGCAGTTACCTGGAAAATAATTTAGAAAAAACCAGCGGTTTTACAAAATTATATTATATTGGCCCGATGTTTCGCCTGGAACGCCCGCAAAAAGGAAGGCTACGCCAATTTCACCATATCGGAGCTGAAGCGATCGGCTCCGGACTGGCCAGCTTAGATATAGAAGTAATCAGTTTATCCCAACAATTACTAAAGAGTTTTGGAATTACCGATTACAAGATTAAGCTTAACAGCCTGGGTTGCCCTAAAGATAAACTGGCGCTTGGCATATCCTTAAAAAAGAGTTTGGCGGCCAAATTACCCCGGCTTTGCACAAATTGCCAGAATAGAGCTAAAAATAACGTATTAAGGGTCTTGGACTGCAAAAACGAAGATTGTCAAAAGATAGTTAAAACCCTGGGCTTGCAGCCTACCCATCTTTGCCCGGATTGCCTAGAGCATTTTGAGCAGGTAAAATGCGGTTTAAATAACCTGGGTGTTTTATTTCAGGTTGACCCACAACTGGTGCGCGGCTTGGATTATTACAATCGCACAGTTTTTGAAATTACTCATAGTAATTTAGGCAGCCAGGATGCGCTGGGGGCAGGCGGCCGCTATAATAATTTGGTCGCAGAACTGGGCGGGCCGGATTTAGGAGCCATGGGATTTGCTTTCGGAGTCGAAAGGCTGCTTTTAGTTCCAAATACACTAAACCAGAATTCGGTAAAAAAATTAGTTTATTTAATTACACTGGGAGATGCCGCAAAATCTTCCGGAATAAAAATATTAAACCAGCTAAGAAATGCCGGAATTCCTGCGGATATGGATTATTTAAATAAATCGTTAAAAGGCGCTATGCGCGCGGCTAATGATGTCGGCGCGGCTTTTGTTTTAATTTTAGGAGATGATGAATTAAAGAAAAACATTATTTCCGTTAAGGATATGGCTAAAAGCATACAGAAAGAATTAACCATTCAAGATTTAATTGAGGAATTGAAATGCTAAGGTCACATACTTGCGGTCAGCTTAAGGTTGCCAATGTTACTGAACAAGTAACCCTTTGCGGTTGGGTGGCCAATCGGCGCGATCACGGTAAATTAATTTTTATCGATATCCGCGACCGCTATGGTTTAACCCAGGTCGTTTTTATCCCTAAAGAATCAGGTGAGGCTTATAAATTAGCCCAAGGATTAAGAAACGAATTCGTAATTAAATTAACCGGCCTGGTAAATAAACGCCCGGTAGGCACAATTAATACTAAGCTGGCTACCGGAGAAGTAGAAATTTTAGCTCAAACGCTGGAAATATTAAATTCCAGCCTTACTCCGCCCTTTGAAATTCAGGATGACATTGAAATAACTGAAGAGCTTCGCCTTAAATACCGCTATCTGGATTTAAGGAGACCCAAAGTTTTTAACAATCTGCTCTTAAGAAGCAATCTCTATAAAATTATTCGCGCTTATTTAGGGCAAAAAGATTTTATTGAATGCGAAACCCCGATTCTCACTAAATCTACTCCCGAAGGCGCCCGGGACTATCTGGTTCCTTCGCGGGCAAATCTGGGCCAATTTTTTGCTTTACCGCAGTCTCCGCAATTATTTAAGCAGATATTGATGGTTGCTGGAATTGAGAAATATTATCAGATCGCTAAATGTTTCCGGGATGAGGATTTGCGCGCCGACCGCCAGCCGGAATTTACCCAGTTGGATATTGAAATGTCTTTCATCGATGAAGAAGATATCTTTAGTTTAACTGAGGGTTTAATGAAATTAATTTTTAAAGAATTAAAGAATATTGATATACCCGTGCCTTTTACGCGCATCAGCTATCAAAAGGCGATGGAAAAATTCAAATGCGACAAGCCCGATTTACGCCAGCAGCTAAAAATGGATTTTGCTTTCTGCTGGGTAGTGGATTTTCCGCTTTTTAAATTTAATGGTGAAGAAAAACGCTGGGAGAGCGAGCACCATCCTTTTACCTCTGCGGCTACTACCGATCTGGAGAATTTAGAGTTAGCCCCAGATAAAGTCAAATCCCGCTCTTACGATTTAGTTTTAAATGGAATAGAGCTAGGCTCAGGTTCCATTAGAATTCATCGCCAGGAACTTCAGGAGAAGATTTTTAAGATTATCGGCCTGGAAAAAGAAGAAGTTCAGAAACGTTTTGGTTTCCTCCTGGAAGCTTTTCAGTTCGGCGCCCCGCCTCACGGAGGAGTGGCTTTTGGGTTAGATCGGCTCCTGAGTATACTCTGCGGAGAGTCAAGCATTCGGGAGGTAATTACCTTTCCTAAAAACTCAAATGCATTTTGCCCCTTAACCAGCGCGCCTTCGGATGTTGAAGATAAACAATTAAAAGAATTAGGTCTAACCGTTAGAAAAGGAGGAAAGTAAAATGAACAGTTTTAAACTAGCAGGAATTTGCGTATTAGGCTCAACCTTGGCGTTATCCGGCTGCGTGGCCAGAACCTATGAGTTAACGCGCGATCGGGTTGATCAAGATCTTTCATCTTCGATGGGTAATCGTGGCTACATTATGGGTAAGGCTCCGGAAGCCGCAGAAAGAAAAACCACCCGGACGACCAGGGTTTTTGAGGTAGAGATGGGGCCTTCTGATAAAACCAAAGTCCCTTGCCCGGCCACTACTCCGCTGGCTACCGGTAGATTTGATGAGCCTAGAATGGTTCAGGAATCCCAGAATGAGGTGCAAAACCAAGAGGCAAATTTAGGCTCCGAAAAATATACTGTGGTTAAGAATGATACCCTGCAAAAAATTTCCAAGAAGTTTTACGGAACTACTAAAAGATGGATGAAAATTTATGAAGCAAATAAGGATGTTTTACGCGCTCCGGACAAACTTTATGCCGGACAAGTTTTAAATATTCCCGCCGGGCCCAAGGTGAGCGCGGAGAATCAAAAGATGAAAGAGCCTCAGGAAAATTTAAAATAAGCATCCAAAGGCGGATTTAATAAAAAGGTAGCAAAAGTTTCATTATGGATAAAATAGTTCGATTTCAATCCCAGCGCGAAGCGCAGGGGCTCTTGGGGACCCAGGACGTTCATCTTAAAAATATTGAAAGAGAGTTTAAGGTAAAGCTGATCCTGCGCGGCGAACATTTAAAAATAAGCGGTAGCGCAGCTAATGTAAAAAAATCCCTCCAGCTGGTAGAATACCTGCTGGAGGGGTTGCGTTCAGGCAGCGCCGAAATCGGCCCTACCGACCTAGCCTGTTTAATTTCTAATTTAAAAAGAGGTAAAACTTCTGGGCAGTTGGAGCAACTGGACTGCGGGATTATCCGCTCTTGCGCCGGCAAGCAGATCGGCCCTAAAACCGTAGGGCAAAAGGAATATGTGGAGGCTATCCAAAAACATGATATTGTTTTTGGCATTGGCCCGGCAGGAACAGGTAAGACTTATCTGGCCATGGCTTGCGCGGTGGAGGCGCTCAAGAAACAAGAAGTGCGCCGGATTATTTTAACCCGGCCGGCCATTGAAGCCGGAGAGTCCCTGGGTTTTCTTCCCGGAGACCTACAGGCTAAGATCTCACCTTACCTAAGGCCGCTTTACGATGCCTTGTATGATATGATGGAGCCTGCACGCATTGAAAATTATATCGAAACCGGGATTATCGAAGTTGCCCCGCTGGCTTACATGAGAGGCAGAACGCTCAATGACGCTTTCATTATTTTGGATGAAGCGCAGAACTGTACGGCTGAACAAATGAAGATGTTTTTAACCCGGTTGGGATTTGATTCTAAAGCCGTAATCACCGGAGATATGACCCAAAGCGATTTACCTTCAGCTAAACCCATTGGACTGCTGCAAGCCCAGGATATTCTTAAAGAGATTGAAGGAATTAAATTTATTTATTTTAGCGGGTCGGATGTGGTCAGGCACTCGCTGGTCCAAAGAATAATTCAAGCCTATGAAAAAGCTGCTTAATCCAACTAAACTTCTACCGGTGGCTATCGGCATTTTTATGTTTTTCTTTAGCTATGTTATCCGCATCAACCTAGGGGTTCCCTTTTTCTTAATCCTGCTTTATTTCTGTTTTTACAAAAAATTTGCTAAAATCAAGAATGCCCGGCTGGCGCCCTTGAGCTTTCTTTTCTTAATTTCTTTCTGCCTGGGTTATTATTTAATTCAGCAGGGATTGTCGGTTTATTTTATTCCGGTGGCCATTATCCCCATGCTCTGCGTGCTGCTATTTAATAATTTGGAGGTAGCTTATTTTTTATCACTAGGAATCTGTATTTCTTTGGCCTTTGTAGCCCCGGAGCCATTTAAAGTCTGGTTTACTTTGATGACCGCTTGCGCCGGAGCTATTCTATCGGTCAACAAAGCGCGTAAGCGTTCCCAGGTTATTCAGGCCGGGGTGCTGGCGGGAATCCTGCAATTAGCCAGCCTGATCCTTATAGAACATCTTTGGATTAACCATCCGCAAAGATACTTAATAATTTTAATTAACGGCCTACTTTCCGGAGTGATTACTTTGGGGGTTTTACCTCTTTTTGAATATATTCTGCAAACGGTTACCAATATTAGCCTGTTGGAACTAGCGGATTCTAACCATCCGGTTTTACAGCGTATGGTACTGGAAGCCCCGGGCACTTATCACCATAGCCTGGTGGTAGGTAATCTTTCCGATACCGCTTGCACCGCCATCGGAGCTAACGGGCTTTTAGCCAGGATTGGCGCATATTACCACGATATTGGGAAGTTGCAAAAACCAGAATATTTTATCGAAAACCAGGAGATTAAAAAGAATGCTCACGACGAGCTTGCTCCGACGATGAGTAAATTAATTATTATGAACCATATTAAAGAGGGTTTAGAGCTGGCTAAAAAGTATTCCTTAAGCCCGATCCTCTGGGATTTTATCCAGCAACATCACGGCAACAGTTTAGTTTATTATTTTTACCGCCGAGCTCTAGAGGGCAAGGAAGAAAACCAGGAGGTCTCCGAGGAAGGCTTCCGCTATCCGGGGCCAAAACCTAACACTAAAGAAACGGCTATCGTCTTGTTGGCGGATTCCGTAGAAGCGGCTACGCGTAGCTTAAAAGATCCTACTCCGGATAAAATCGAAGATTCCGTACGTAAGGTGATCAACAATAAATTTATCGATGGCCAGTTGGATGAATGCGAGCTTACCTTAAAAGATATTGAAAAGATATCCAGCGTTTTTAGTAAAATATTAAGCGGCATCTACCATAGCCGGGTTAATTACCCGCAGAATAGGTGAGAGTAACTCTTCGGAACCTGCAAAAGCAGTTGCCTCTTGCAACCGGAAAAATAAAAAAATTAATTTCTAGGGTCCTTAAAGGCGAGGGTGTAAAAGAATCCGGATGGATTAATATTTGTTTTGTAGATAATTATCAGATTAAAAAATTTAACGCAAAATTTCTTAAAACCAAAAACTCAACTGATGTTTTGGCTTTTAATCTCAGCGATAAAAAAGAAAAAAATATTATTTTAGCGGATATCATGATCTCTGCCCAGGCGGCGATAAAACAAGCGCGTAGTTTTAAAACTACGCCGGATTACGAATTGTCCCTTTATGTTGTACACGGTATACTGCACATTTTAGGATTCAATGACCGCACACCCAGTCAAATAAAACGGATGCGTAAAAAAGAAAGCCTCTATGTCGATTGATCGAGCAGTAGGGTTAGTTTTAAATAAAAGAGACCTGCGCGAGACCTCTTTAATTGTTGACTTTTATACCCGGGAATTTGGAAAAATATGCGGGATACTCAAGGGTATCCGTATTGATCCCAAAAAGTTCGCTTCAAATCTAGAACCCTTTTCGCTAAATGAGATTATCTTTTACCGCAAGACGCACTCCAGCTTCCATTTAGTTAGCCAGGCGGATAAAATAGATAACTTTACCGGCATTAGGCAAAGTATAGATAGAACAACTACCGCTGCCTTTATGATGGAGATGGTCGCCTCGATCATGCAGCCTGAAGATAAAAATGAGGAAATTTTTAATTTAACCTTAGCTGCCTTAAAAGAGCTGGAGACAAATTACAGCCCGGATAAAATTGCTACCATCTTTAAGATTAAAATGCTTAGCCTTTCGGGATTTAAACCGCATTTTGATTCCTGCGTTAGCTGCCGGGATAAGATTAACGGGCAATCTCGTTTCAGCCTTTCTTTAGGCGGGCTGCTTTGTCCGCGTTGTATGCCCAAAGACCCTACCAGCCGCGCGATATTCCGGGGCACGGTGGCCACGGTGCTGCATATCGAAAAAAGCAGCTTTCACAGTTCTTTAAGCCTGGGAATGAATCC
>JAZDLL010000041.1:0-11204 GCA_043802105.1 Candidatus Omnitrophota bacterium | reverse complement strand
ATCCAGGATGTTGGGCCGGCCTTCGCTAATTTTAGGTAAAACTTTAGCCGGGATATTGTTCTTCTCTAAAACCGAAGCGGTGCCGCTGGAGGCAAAAATCTTAAAACCCAGATCCTTGAATTTTTTGGCGATAAACACGATGTCTCTTTTGTCCCGATCATGTACCGAGATAAAGACGGTGCCGCTTTTAGGAACTTTCTGGCCGGCGGCAATCTGGCTTTTAATATAAGCGCTGGCAAAATCCATATCCATCCCCATCACCTCACCGGTAGATTTCATCTCCGGTCCCAACATTACATCTACCCCCGGAAAACGGTTAAAAGGAAATACCGATTCCTTCACCGCGACGTACGGCGGAATTACTTCTTCGGTAAAACCCAAATCTTTAAGTTTCTTACCCAACATCACCTTGGTGGCTAGCTTGGCTAAAGGTACTCCGATAGCCTTAGAAACGAACGGTACGGTACGGGAGGCGCGCGGATTAACCTCTAACACATACACTTTGGCATCTTTAACGGCATACTGTATATTCATTAAACCAATAATATTCAACTCTTTGGCTAACCGATAGGAAGCTTCTCTTAGTTTCTTCAAAATATCCGGGCCTAATGTATAGGTGGGCAGAGACATCGCCGCATCTCCGGAGTGCACTCCGGCCTGTTCGATATGCTCCATAATCCCGCCGATCACAAAAGTTGCGCCGTCTCCGATTAAATCCACATCCACCTCAATCGCATCCTCTAAGAATTTGTCGATCAAGATGGGATGTTCACCGGAGACCTCCGCCGCCTCATGAATAAACCTTTCCAACAACTCCTGATCATAAACAATCTCCATTGCCCGGCCACCCAATACATAGGAAGGCCTGACCAATACCGGATAACCAATATCGCTAGCCACCTTTTGCGCTTCCGCAAAAGTGAAAACTGTTCCACTATTCGGCTGTAAGAGCCCCAACTTATCAATCATCTGTTTAAAGCGCTTGCGGTCCTCGGCAATATCAATATTTTCGGAGCTGGTGCCTAAAATATTTACTCCGGCGGCACGCAAAGCCACCGCCAGATTAATCGGGGTTTGCCCTCCAAACTGCACAATGACGCCTAAGGGTTTTTCCACCTCAATAATATTCATAATGTCTTCAAAGGTTAAGGGCTCAAAATAGAGCCGGTCGGAAGTATCATAGTCCGTAGAAACCGTCTCCGGATTACAATTAACCATCACGCTATCGACCCCTTCTTCTTTCAAGGCATAAGCCGCGTGGCAACAACAATAATCAAACTCAATGCCCTGGCCAATTCTATTCGGGCCACCGCCTAAAATTACCACTTTTTTATTCTGGCTTGGCCGGGCTTCATCTTTAGTCTCCACGGTTGAATAAAAATAAGGCTGTTTAGCGTTAAATTCTCCGGCGCAAGTATCCACTAATTTATACGCCGGTTTTAGGCTGCTTTTTTTGCGTAGCTGTTTCACTTTTGCCTCCTTGGTATCTAAAAGAAAAGCCAGTTGGATATCGCTAAACCCGTCGGCCTTGGCTTGCGCTAATAATTCCACCGGCAGCTTAAGCTCATCCCCTGCCGATTCATTTTTATATTGCTTAATTTTGTCCTCTAGCTCTACCAGTTGTTGCATGTTGTGCAGAAACCAGCGGTCAATGCGGCTAAGCGCAAAAATTTCATCGATACTTAAACCTGCCCTCAAGGCGTACCTCAAATAAAACAATCTTTCATCGTTAGGAATACGGATTTTATCTTTAATCTGCTTAAGTAAAAGAGGATCCGGATTCTTAAGCATTGCGTCGGTAATTTTATCTTTTCCGTCTGCTCCGAAGCCAAAGCGTTTAATTTCTATCGAACGCATTCCTTTTTGCAGAGCCTCCTTAAAATTTCTTCCGATGGACATCGCCTCCCCCACCGCCTTCATGGAAGTATTCAAAATCCTTTCGGCATGCGGAAACTTTTCAAAAGTAAACCGGCAGATTTTAAAAACACAGTAATCTATAGTCGGCTCAAAAAATGAGGTAGTTTTGCTGGTCACCTGATTCATTACTTCCGGTAAAGTTAAGCCTACGGCTAATTTAGTCGCTACGCGGGCAATCGGGAATCCCGTAGCTTTAGAGGCCAAAGCTGAAGAACGTGAAAGCCGGGGGTTAACTTCAATGATTACAATTTTACCGTTATCCGGGTTCTGGCCAAACTGAATATTGGCTCCGCCGCCAGAGATGCCAATTTTGCGGATAATTTTTTTGCTCAAATAAACAAAATCGGTATACTCCTGGGGGGTCAGCGTCTGAGCCGGAGCCACCACAATGCTATCTCCGGTATGCACCCCCATCGGATCAATATTTTCCATAGAAGTAATCATAATCACATTGTCCACGCAATCCCGCATTACTTCAAATTCAATTTCTTTCCAGCCTAAAACCGACTGTTCAACCAACACCTGGTGAACCGGGCTAGTCTCAATTCCTTTGGCTAACAACATCTCCAGTTCTTCTTTATTATAAGCAATTCCTCCTCCGCTTCCTCCCAGACAATAAGCCGGCCGCAAAATTAAAGGAAAACCAATCTCTAAGCCAATTTTTAAGCCGGATTTAACCGAGGTGGCGATACCGCTTTTAGGCACATCCACGCCGATCTCCTGCATCGCTTGCTTAAAAAGATCCCGGTCTTCGGCACAGGCAATCGCCTCTACCGATGCGCCGATAGATTCTACGCCGTATTTTTTAAGTACCCCTTGTTTCATCAGAAAAAAAGCTAGATTTAATGCCGTTTGCCCGCCGAGAGTAGGCAAGAGCGCATCCGGCCTTTCTTTGGCAATAATCTTGGTTAAAATATCGATATTTAAAGGCTCAATATAGGTCACATCCGCCATTCCCGGATCAGTCATAATAGTGGCCGGATTAGAGTTTACCAAAATCGTAAAATAGCCTTCTTCTCTTAAGGCTTTGCAGGCCTGGCTGCCGGAATAATCAAATTCACAGGCCTGGCCAATTACGATCGGCCCGGAACCAATCATTAAAACCTTTTTGAAATCTTTACGTCTGGGCATATTTATCTCCTTGTGTGCAGACTGCGCTACTTAGCGCACACCGGCGCAATTTTCGCCACGTGGCGAACGCTGGCCCAATACCTATCTGGGCCAGGCGCCTTAGCGCCGGGTGCTTAATAGTTTGCTAAATTTTATTAATATGGCGTTAACTTGATTAAACCCCGCACTGACGGGATTATAAGCTGTAGCAATCACCTTTAATTTCTTGCTTTCAATTTCCTCGATGGTATGGTCATTCAAATTGTAAGCCGTAACCTTTATTTCTTTTATTTTACGCAAGGAATTATTGTCAATAATATATCCGTGGTTCTGAACGGTAATTTCCCCTTTAAAGGTCCCCGGCCGGGCAATGGGATAATTTACGCCTCGATGACCTAGCTTTAAACGGATCAGTTGGGCGCCTAAAGCCATGGCGATTACCTGGGCTCCGGTAGCCACCCCCAACATAGGCAGCTTGCCAATTAAAGGTTTTATGTTCTCAACTACGGTTGCTAATCCACAATCATTTTCCGGTCCGCCAGAGAGCACTAAACCCTTGGGCTTGATGGCTAAAATCTGCTTGGCGCTGGCATGATAAGGAAACACCGCCAGAGAAAGACCTAAGGCTTCTAATTGCCTAATTAAGCCTAAGGTTATTCCTAAATCTAAAACCGCAATTTTAGCCCCTCTAGCCTTACCTAAAGAATATAACTTTTGTCCGGATACCTGCGGCAAGATAGTTTTTACGGGGAGTTGCTTAAATTTATTTATTTTATCTAATAGTTTTTTGGGATCAAACTCCAGCGTAGAGATAATTCCTATCAATGGCCCCTTCTCCCGCAGGTGCACAGTGAGGGTGCGCGTATCTAAATTATAAATTGCTGTTTTTTTATGCGCTTTGAGAAAATCATCCAAGCTTAACTTGGCCTGCCAATTAGAGTAGATTGCACTTTTTTCCTTGATTACCAAACCACTCACCCAAACTTTTGCTGATTCGCTAAATTTGGGAGCACATCCATAATTGCCAATTAAGGGATAGGTTAATACCAAAATTTTCTCGGCGTTAGCCGGGTCGGTAATCATCTCCTGGTATCCGACTACCGCCGTATTGATAATTACCTCTCCTAAACACTCTATGCTCAGGTCGCTCTGGGCAGTAAAACTTTTGCCATCCTCTAAAAATAAAATTGCTTTCATAATGAAGTTACTCCTATTTTCATGATTGCCCTTGAAATAATTACTCCACTTTTACTATGTTTATAGCAATAAATATGTCTTATTAACCCACTTTTACTTACTATATCGCTAAATTATGGGTTAAATACGCCACTTTGCATAATTACCATATTTTATGCCCCTGACAGGAGTCGAACCTGTACCATTAGCTCCGGAGGCTAATGCGCTATCCATTGCGCTACAGGGGCGTTAACTTTTTTAAAATAAATTAAGCTGTTCCTCTTTTTTAACCGCAGGAAATTCCTCAAACACTGAAACCGTACCATATTCGCCATCATAACCGGGTTTAATGTTCACTTTGCCCTGACGGGCCAGCAAAACACCTTCGGCAACTTTAGGAGCAAGCCCTTTAAGTAATTCCTCTTTAGAAGCTTCCAGCAGAATTTTAAACTCCGTACCAAATTTATCTAGGTAGAGACGATAATCCCTCTCCACGCTCACCGAGGCCTTGCCCAACCCCTTAGCCGAAGCAATAATTTCATCTAAAGGAATTAAATTTTTAAAGGGGATAGCGTTCTGCGGTTTAAAACCTAGCGGCCGATCAGCTAGCTTTTCCACACGATTAACTACCCCCATGGTCACCGACCTGCCGCACTTAGGGCATTTTCCGTTGTGTTGTTTGGTCTCCTGAGGTGACCAACGAATACCGCAAAGCCGATGGCCATCAAAATGATATTTACCTTCTTCCGGAAAAAATTCAATCGTATATAAAAATTTGCTCTGATCTTTATTTTTTAACACCTGGCGAATGGTCTGGTAATCTAATTCACAGTTGAAAACATTGGCTTCCCGGCCGATTTTCTGTGGCGAATGCGAATCGCTGTTAGAAATTAAGGTAAACCTGTCCAAGGCGCTGAGCCTCCAATTCATGGCCGGATCGCTGGATAACCCGGTCTCTAAAGCAAATATTTTGGAGGTTTGTTCTTCAAAACAATCTTCAATCTTATCAAATCCGGACATTGAACCAAACAGGCTAAACCAGGGTGTCCAAATATGCCCCGGAACAACCATGCAATTCTCATCAATATCAAAGACCATCCGCGCCAGTTCCGCCGCAGACAGGCCAATGATCGGCCGGCCGTCGCTAGATAAATTTGCACCCCGGCGCAAAAGAGCACTATTAATCTTGTCTACCACCTCAAAAGAAGGAGCAAAAATAAGATTGTGGATACGATAACCCTTGCTCCCCTTAGAATAAATACTGCTAATCTCCGCGGTCAACATAAAATAGACATCGGCGTATTTAAATAAACCATTGCCACAATCTTCTAAGGCGTGTTTTAGTTCTTCCAACCATAAATGATGGGTAAAATCACCGCTGCCCATTAAAGTGATGCCTTTTAATTTTGCCCACTGCGCCAAGTGCGAAATATCCATGTCGCGGCTAGTGGCCCGGGAATATTTAGAATGAATATGAAAGTCGGCGATAAATTCCATTCCTACCTTTGATAAACTATCGTTCCGTTGCAAATAGTATAATCCACCCTTCCCTCTAGTGAGCGGCCCAGAAAAGGAGAATTCTTAGATTTAGAAACCAGCCCGAGTTTATCCACTGTCCAAGATGCTTGATCGGAAACTATCGCCACATCCGCCCAGCTACCTGTAGATAAGCTTCCTCTGTCTATTCCTAATATCCGCGCAGGATTTAAACAAAACCTCCGGATTAATTCTGGCCAGTCCAAGGCTTGCTTATTGATTAACTCCGTGATACCCACGGCGAGCTCGGTTTCCAACCCTACCACTCCAAATTCTGCGCGTTCAAATTCAATGTCTTTTTCATTCTCAGTATGCGGAGCATGATCCGAAGCAATGGCATCAATCGTGCCATCTTTTAATCCTTGCTTAATCGCTGCCAGATCTTCCTTGCTCCTTAAAGGAGGGTTCATTTTCAGATTAGTATCATACCCTAAAAGCTCTTCTTCCGTCAGGGTAAAATAATGCGGAGCAGTTTCACAGGTCACCAAAATACCTTTGCTTTTAGCCTGAGCAATGATCTCTACGGACTCCCGGCAACTGACATGCGCAATATGCACCGGACAGCTAGACTGCTCTGCTAATTCAATATCCCGCTGAACCCGCTTATACTCTGAGGCATTAGATATGCCGCGCAAACCCAGTCGTGTAGAGTTAAAACCCAGATTGATTACTCCTTTTCCAGAAAGCTTTTTATCCTCGCAATGGCAAATCACCAAAACTCCGGTGGGTTTTGCTTGTTTTAAGGCCTCCAGCATTAGCGTATCATTATCCACGGAAGATCCGTCGTCACTCAGAGCACGCACCCCCATTTTTTTAAGCGCTAGGCTATCGCTAAGCTCCTGGCCCAGGCGGCCTTTAGTAAGTGCGCCGCAAATCTGCACATTAATTTTGGCACTTTTACTAATTATGCCCTGCAATAATTCCACGCTCTTTGGGCAATCCATCGCCGGTTGAGTATTGGGCATGGCCAAAACCGTAGTTACCCCGCCTTTGGCCGCCGCCGCGGTAGCGCTGGCCACAGTTTCTTTATCCTCTCTGCCGGGTTCCCGTAAATGCACATGCATATCCACAATACCGGGCATAACAATCTTATTGCTGGCATCAATTACAGTTTTAGCCGAAGTTCGGATATCTTTATCCACTCTGGATATTTTATTATCCTGAATAAAAATATCTAAGACGGCGTCAATTTTGTTAGCCGGATCAACCACCCTGCCATTTTTTATCAGTATGCTCATTGTTTGGCTTCCCTGGCCTGGCTGACTAAAAATAAAACCGCCATTCTTACCGCAATTCCATTAGTAACCTGCTCTAAAATCACAGAGTTTTTGCCGTCGGCCACCTCGCTTGCGATTTCAATTCCCCGGTTGATCGGCCCGGGATGCATCACGATAATATCTTTTTTGGCCTTGGTTAATCTTTCTTCCGTAATGCCAAATTTTTTAAAATACTCCAGCTGCTCGGGAAATGCCGCATCCTCATCCCGCTCAAATTGCATCCTTAAAACATTCACCGCATCAGCGCTTTTTAAAACTTCATCAATATTGCTAGAGATCTTGGCCCCGGTTATTTCTATCCCTGGAGGAAGCAACATCTCGGGGGCGCATAAAGTCACTTTAGCCCCCAGTTTAATCAAGCCCCAGATATTAGAACGCGCAACCCGGGAGTGCGCAATATCGCCAACAATCGCCACATTTAAACCTTTAATTTTCCCTAATTTTTCTTTTAAGGTAAAGATATCCAGCAAGGCCTGCGTAGGGTGCTCATGCCAACCGTCTCCGGCGTTAATCACGCTAATCTCTAAGCAGCGCGCCAGCATATTCGCTGCCCCTGAACAGTTATGCCGGATAATAATAATATCGGCTTTCAACGCCTGAATATTTTTGCCGGTATCAATTAACGTCTCTCCTTTGCGCACGCTGGAAGTTTCGGTGGCGATATTAATTACGTCGGCGGAAAGCCTTTTGGCCGCCACTTCAAAAGACACGCGCGTACGAGTGGACGGCTCGTAAAAAAGATTGACGGCGGTCTTGCCGCGTAAAGCCGGCACTTTTTTAATCTCCCGGGTAGAGACCTCTTTAAAAGATTCTGCGGTGTCTAAAATTAACTCCAGCTCTTCGCAGGTTAGGTACTCTAGGCCCAAAAGATCCTTCTTTGTCCAGGACATTATTCCTTCTCCGCAATTAAAACTTCGTCGCTGCTATCAGATTCCTTGAGATGCACCTCTACGGATTCTTTTTTGGAGGTGGGGATGTTTTTACCTACAAAATCCGCCCGAATCGGCAGTTCACGGTGCCCCCGGTCAACCAAAACTGCTAATTGTATGGATTTGGGTCGGCCAAAATCAATCAGCGCATCTAAGGCCGCCCGGATAGTGCGTCCGGTATAAAGCACATCATCAACCAAAACTAAGTTTTTATCATTAATATCAAAATCTATCTCGGTTTTACGCACAAGCGGCTGGCCGGTAGCTAAAGCTAAATCATCGCGATAAAGCGTGATATCCAAAGCTCCGGTTAGAACCTGCGTGCCTTCAATCTGCTTAATACAGGAGGCAATCCGCTGAGCGATATACACCCCGCGATTCCTAATGCCGATTATGCCTAGCCCTAAACTGCCCTTATTTTTCTCGATAATTTCATGGGCAATCCGCATAATCACGCGATTAATACCTTCCTGATCTAATATCTTAGCTTTTTCTTTCATAGAATGCCTCTGCGGCGTGTGCCGCTTGTGCGGTTTACACCCGGCGCTTATTTGTATTGCGCCGGTACCTTGCTTTATTTGAAAAGCAAGTACGCCGCCTCTGCGTCGTGTGTCACCCGTGTGGCAAAAAAATACCCCTGGCTTTTATTGGCCAAGGGTTATAGTTTTTATCCGTGCTTTATTCATTTTTCACCTTACCAGCTTCTCTGAGCCGGGCTTAAAGGTTAACTTGGTTTAAGTATAGCATCTGCTCTCTCTTTGTCAAGGCTAAATTACAATTACAAACTCACCGCGCGGCTTATTTACGCTTAGCTTTTCTTGAATAATTTTAGGAGTGGCCCGCAGAACCTCCTCAAATTTCTTGGTTAATTCCCTGGCCACCGTAATTTCCTGGTTCCCGAAAACCAAGCCGATATCCTCCAGGCTGGCCAAGATCCGATGGCAGGATTCATACGCCACCAGAGTGCACCCAAGTTGTTTTAATTTCTCCAGTTGATTTTTACGCGCACCGCTGCGGTTAGGTAAAAACCCGGCAAAATAAAATTCATGCGCCGGTTTGCCCGACAGTACCAGCGCATTCACCAAAGCCGTTGCTCCGGGAATTAAAGTCATCTCCAAATTATTTTTGATCGCTAAATTAATTAAATTATACCCGGGATCCAAAATCCCCGGGGTGCCGGCGTCCGAAACCAACGCAATATTTTTGCCTGCTTTTAACAGCCCTAACAAATACTCACCCTTGGTAAACCGGTTGCGCTGAAAAAAACTAGTGGTGGGAGTTTTAATTTCATAATGCGTAAGTAAGATTTTAGTGTGCCGGGTATCTTCGCAGGCAATCAAATCTACGCTTTTTAAAACCTCAATTGCTCTAAGCGTTAGATCTTTTAAATTACCAATGGGCGTGGCGACGATATACAGCATTATTCCACGGTTACCGATTTAGCTAAATTACGCGGCTGATCCACATCACAACCGCGCTTAACAGCAATATGATAGGCCATCAACTGTAACGGCAGAACCACTAAAAGCGGAGAAAAAAGTTCATCAATCTTGGGGATATAAATTACTTCCCGGGTTAATTCTTTAATCTCTTGATCTTTGGCGCTAGCAATGGCAATAATTTTTCCTTCGCGGGAACGAATTTCCTGAATATTAGAGACCATCTTTTCATAAACCTTAGAGTCGGGCGCAATACAAACCACCGCCCGATATTCATCAATTAAAGCAATCGGCCCATGCTTCATCTCTCCGGCCGCATAGCCTTCTGCCGGGATATAAGATATCTCTTTAAGTTTCAAAGCCCCCTCTAAAGCCGAAGGATAATTTACATTTCTTCCTAAATACAGAAACGACCCTAAATGCGAATGCCGGCGGGCTAAAATAGCAATGGCTTTTTGCTGTTTTAAAATCTCCCTCTGATAGCCCGGAACCTTACGCAACTCAACTAATAGTTTATTAATCTTGCTACCGGAGGCCACCCCCCGGATTTGAGCCAAATAAAAAGCCAATAAATACAGTGCGGTCAATTGCGCGGTGTAAGCTTTAGTCGAAGCAACCCCAATCTCCGGACCGGCGTGAATGTAAATTACGCCGTCAGATTCACGGGTCAGCGTGGAACCTAAAACATTACAGATGGAAATTACGCTGCAGCGGCGGCGCCTGGCCTCCCGAATCCCGGCTAAAGTATCCGCTGTCTCGCCAGACTGGCTAATGGCAATCACCAGCGTTTGTGGGCCAATCAAAAGATCCCGATACCTAAACTCGCTGGAGACATCAATTTGGGTGGGAATCTGACAAAGTGATTCCAGCACATATTTGGCCACCATCCCGGCATGGTAGGCAGTACCGCAGGCGACAATAAAAATATTTTTTATTTCTTTGAACTTGCTTGCTGGTATATTCTGTTCTTGGAAAAATATCTTCCCGGTTTTCTTATGAATACGGCAATTTATTAAGTTCTCCAGAATGCCGGGCTGCTCATTAATTTCTTTGAGCATAAAATGCTCAAATCCTGATTTTTCTGCCTGGTCGATATCCCAGTTAATATGCGTAGTTTCTTTAAAAACAGTTTTTCCCTTAAGATTGCTAATTTTAAAATGATCTTTATCTAAAATTGCAATTTCATTTTCATCCAGAAAAACAACCTGCTTGGTAAAGCCCAAAACTGCCGGAACATCCGAGGCCAGAAAATTTTCGCCCTCCCCCACCCCGATAATTAAAGGACTGCCTAGCCGGGCCCCCACTAACTTATTTGGTTCACGAGCAGAAATTACTCCGATGGCAAATGACCCCACTAACAGCTTAAGTGCCGAAGCCACCGCTTTTTCTAAGGGGATATTTTTATAAAATTTTTCGATGAGGTGAACGATTACTTCCGTATCTGTCTGGCTGCGGAAAACATGCCCTTCTTGAATCAGTTGAACTTTAAGCGCTTCATAATTTTCAATAATTCCGTTGTGCACAACCGCGATCTGCCCGGCACAATCCTGGTGCGGATGGGCGTTGGCCTGCGTAGGGGCTCCGTGGGTTGCCCAGCGCGTATGCGCAATACCCACCTGGCCACTCAGGGGTTTGTTTTTCACCAACTTGGCCAAGACGTTGATTTTTCCGGGGGCTTTTCTAATTCCGATGGTTTTTTTATGAGACAGGATTAAGGCTAGCCCGCTTGAATCGTAACCACGATATTCCAGGCGCTTTAGACCGGCTAAAAGAATGGGCTGGGCTTCTCTTTCACCGACATATCCGACTATTCCGCACAT
>JAZDLL010000030.1:0-9524 GCA_043802105.1 Candidatus Omnitrophota bacterium | reverse complement strand
TATCTCTGGTTGAGCATTCTTCTAAGCCGGTGAGAAAGAAGATTATTTTGGACGCGGTGGTTACGGCAACCGCCGTGGCGATTATTTTCATGTTTGTGGGCAAATGGGTTTTTTCATTGCTCGGCGTAACCATCCCTGATTTTCAGATTGCCGGCGGGGCGCTTTTGTTTGTCCTCTCGGTGCGCCTTTTATTGCCGGGTACGCATAAAAGCGCATTAACTAGTTCTCAAGATAAGGGTATGGGGGTATTTCCTCTGGGCACTCCGCTGATTACCGGCCCGGCAGTTTTAACCACTACGATGATGATGATGAATAGCTACGGCACCCGGGCTACTCTGGTGGCGGTAGTTTTAAATATGCTTTTTGTCTGGATTACTTTGGCTAAGGCTGATATGATTATGAGGGTGATCGGCCCTAACGGCACCCGGGCATTTTCTAAAATAATGTATATATTGTTGGCCGCCATTGCGGTAATGATGATCCGCCATGGCGTAACTGGAGCGTTTTTTAAATGATGCGCAAAGTCTTAACCTTTATTATGGCTGGCGGCAAAGGCGAGCGGCTGCTGCCTTTAACCAAAGACCGCACTAAGCCGGCAGTGCCTTTCGGGGGAATTTACCGGATTATTGATTTTACTTTAAGCAACTGTATTAACTCCGGGATGCGCAAGATTTATATTCTTACCCAGTATAAATCCGCTTCTTTGCAAAGGCATATTCGTTTGGGCTGGAATTTTCTTCCTTCAGAGTTAGGCCAATTTATCGAGCTGCTTCCGGCGCAGCAGCGGATCGGAGATTCCTGGTATATGGGGACGGCGGATGCGATTTATCAGAACCTTTATACTTTAGAAATGGACCGTCCGGATGAGGTGCTGATTCTAGCCGGCGACCACATCTATAAAATGAATTATTATTCCATGATCGATGTGCATCGCGAGCAAAATGCGGATCTGACCGTAGGGGTGGTGGAGATTGATAAGGTTATATCTAAGCAATTGGGGGTAGTGGAAGCAGACGCGCAAGGCCGGGTTACCGGTTTTCATGAAAAGCCGGCCAATCCTAAAACCATTCCTGGAAAACCGGATAAGATTTTTGGTTCAATGGGGATTTATGTATTTAATCAGTCGGTGCTCATGCAGGAATTGTTGGAGGACGCCAAAAACAACAAATCTTCGCATGATTTTGGCAAAGATATTATCCCGCAGATGTTAAAAAAGGGGATGAAGGTGGTGGCCTATAATTTTCGCAATAAGGATAATGGCGAAGAGTATTGGCGGGATATCGGAACCATTGACGCTTATTACGAGGCGAATATGGAATTAATTCAGGTTAACCCAACCTTTAATCTTTATGATCAAGAATGGCTGATTCGCACCTTTCAGGAGCAGTATCCTCCGGTTAAGACGGTGCACTCCGGCGATAAAGAAGAGGGAAGAGTGGGGTTGGTGCTGGATTCTATCGTTTCGGAAGGTTGCGTAGTTTCCGGCGGCCGGGTGCAACGCTCTATACTTTCACCGAATGTCCGAATCAATAGTTTTTCCGAGGTCTACGATTCAATTTTAATGGAAAGTGTTCATGTCGGCCGGCACGCTAAAATTAAACGGGCGATTATTGATAAAGACGTAAGTATTCCTCCGGGAATGGTGATCGGTTTTAATTTGGAAGAGGATAAGAAAAGGTTTTTTGTCAGTGAATCAGGAATTGTGGTGGTGGCTAAAGGTACGGAAATCAAATGATTCGTAAAGCCAGAATAAAAGATATTAAGCAGATTCAGGAATTGATCGGTTCTTTTGCCAAGCTGGATATAATGTTGCCGCGTTCGTTGAATGAACTTTACGAGAATATCCGCGATTTTTGGGTTTATGAAGATAAGGGCAAGGTATTTGGTTGTGCGGCTTTACATATCTCCTGGGATGATTTAGCGGAAATTAAGTCTTTAGCTGTGGCTAAAAATAAGCAAGGCTGTGGCCTGGGGCAGGATTTGGTGGCCGCTTGCCTAGCGGAAGCCCAGGTAATGGGGGCAAAAAAAATCTTTGTGCTTACTTATAAGCCGGAGTTTTTTAAAAAGTTAGGTTTTAAAAAAATTAAGCATGAGGCTCTTCCGCATAAGATTTGGGCGGAATGCATTAACTGCTGTAAATTCCCCAACTGCCAAGAGATTGCGCTGCTAAAAATATTGTAAAATAATCTTTTTATGTTATAATCTCTCAATTAAGAAAATCGCTTGAGCAATTTTCATAGTGGTTTTAGGAAAGTTGTTTTTCTGGACCAGAATTAACCGGAGGAAGTTATGGATTATTTATTGACTGAAGAACAGAAGATGATTAAGGATTTGGCGCATAAGATTGCCGAAGAAAAGATTCGCCCGGTGGCCGCTAAGTATGATATTAGCGAAGAGTATCCCTGGGAGGTGTTGAAGGTAATGGGAGAATCGGATATGTTCGGCTTATTTATTCCCGAGGAGTACGGCGGATTTGCCAATAGTACAATGAATCTGTGTTTGGCCACCGAAGAGTTTTCTCGCGCCTGCGGCGGGATTGCGGTTTGCTACGCGGCCAGTGCCTTAGGGACAATTCCGATTGTTTTATTTGGTACGGATGAGCAAAAGAAAAAATATTTGCCGGCTTTAGCTAGCGGTAAAAGGGTGGCGGCCTTTGCCATTACTGAACCGGAAGCCGGAAGCGACGCTTCTGCGATTAAGACCGCGGCCAAAAAGTCTGGGGATCATTACATTTTAAATGGCCTGAAACATTTTATTACCAATGGCGGCGATGCTGAAACTTATGTGGTAATTGCCATGACCGATAAGTCCAAAGGAGCCCGCGGAGCTAGCGCGTTTATCGTAGAAAAGGGCACCCCGGGATTTACTTTCGGCAAAAAAGAAGATAAGTTTGGCATTCGCGCCTCCAGCACGCGGGAGTTAATTTTTACGGATTGCAAAATCCCGGCAGAAAATTTATTGGCTAAGGAAGGCATGGGTTTTATCGTTACCATGAGGACTTTTGATATGTCGCGTCCGGGTGTAGCGGCTCAGGCATTAGGGATTGCTCAAGGGGCGCTGGAACTGGCGGTTAAATATGTGCGGGAAAGAGTGCAGTTCGGTAAATCTATCTCTACTTTTCAGGGGATTCAATGGATGCTAGCGGATATGGCGACAGAAGTGGAAGCTGCGCGGGGTTTAGTTTATGCGACGGCTAGAATGGTGGATGCCGGAATCAAGGATGTGGCTAAAGAATCCGCCATGGCCAAGATGTATGCTTCGGATGTAGCGATGAAGGTGACCGTGGATGCCTTGCAGTTATTCGGCGGATATGGTTACATGAAAGATTATCCGATTGAGAAATATGTGCGTGATGCTAAGATTACCCAGATCTATGAGGGTACCAATCAGGTGCAGCGTGGCATTATCGCCTTGAAATTAATTAAGGAAATGGCTAAATAAGTGAGCGCATAAGTTATGGAGCAAGCTATTAATTTTAGCGACATAACTTATAAGCGCGAACTTATCCTCAAGGAGTGAAACGACGAAGGACCTATGAATATTATCGTTTGTATCAAGCAAGTTCCTGAGACGACCGAAGTCAGGATTAATCCTGAAACCAACACTCTGATGCGCGAGGGGGTCAAGTCGATTATCAACCCTTTTGATATGTATGCTATTGAAGAGGCGATCCGACTTAAGGAAAGATTCGGCGGTAAAGTGCTCATTATTACCATGGGCCCTCCGCAGGCAGATAGCGCGTTGCGCGAAGCAATTTCCATGGGGGCCGATGAAGGATATTTAGTTTGTGACCGGGCTTTTGCTGGAAGTGATACCTGGGCAACCAGCTATACTTTGGCTGGGGCGATTAAGAAATTAGGCCAATTCGATTTAATTATTTGCGGCAAGCAGGCCTCAGACGGAGATACCGCACAGGTCGGCCCGGGGATATCCACGCATTTAAATATTCCTCAGGTAACTTATGTAAAAAAAGTAGAAGAGGCTACGGATAAATTGATGCGCGTAGAAAGAATGCTGGAGGAAGGTTTTGAAATTATTGAAACTCCGCTTCCGGCGCTTTTAACCGTAGTTAAGGAAATCAATGAACCCAGGATTCCTTCATTAAAAGGTTTGATGCGCGCCAAAAGCGCTAAGATTACGATGCTTACCCAGAAAGAGCTGGATTTAGATCCGCAGCAGATTGGTTTGTGCGGTTCACCGACTCAGGTGGTAAAGATCTTCACCCCTACGCCCAGAGTGGGTGGCCAGATACTTAAGGGTGAAGTTGCCGATATTGCAAAACAACTAGTGGATTTGATCAAGGACGAGGTTAATTAAAGATGCCGATCTCCATTATTATTGAGAAATGTACGGGTTGTACTTTATGCATCAAGGTTTGTCCGTTTGACGCTATCCGGATGATGGACAAGCTAGAGAGCAGTGGTTTGGCTTCCTCTGGCCAAAGCCATAAAAAGGCGGTTATTGACTTGCATAAATGTACTCTTTGCGGGGCTTGTAAGGATGCCTGTAAATTTAAAGCGGTTTTATTAGAGAAGGATAGCGCTAAGTGTGAGCTGCCGGATATCAAAGATTACAAAGGGATTTGGGTTTTTATCGAGCAGAAAAACGGAAGGGTGCAGTCGGTTTCCTATGAATTATTAGGTAAGGCCCGGGAGCTGGCGAAAAAATTAAATACTAATGTCAGCGGCGTTCTGATTGGCAATAAATTAGAGGACCAGCTAGATGAGTTGATTTTTTGCGGGGCGGATAATATTTATCTAGTGGAGGCTGCCCAGCTGGCTAATTTTCAGGATGAGCCTTATACTAATATTTTAGTCCAGCTGGTTAAGAAATATAAGCCGGAGATTCTTTTGTGCGGGGCGACTAATATCGGCCGATCCTTGATTTCGCGGGTGGCCATTAATATTAAAGCCGGCTTAACTGCCGATTGTACGGGCTTAGATATTGACCCGGATAAAAAGATTTTATTGCAGACCCGCCCGGCTTTCGGCGGCAATATCATGGCCACCATTATTTCTCCGAATTACCGCCCGCAAATGGCTACCGTGCGGCATAAAGTATTTGCGCCGCTGGAGGCGGATAAAAAACGCAAAGGTAAAATTATTAGGGAAAGTTTTGATCCGGCGCTTTATGTTTCGCGGACTAAGCTTTTAGATATTATTGAAGAGATTGAGTCAACGGTAAATTTATCCGAAGCTGATATTATTGTTTCCGGAGGACGCGGAATGGGAGGGCCGGAAAATTTTAAGCTATTGGAAGATTTGGCTCATATTTTAGGGGCGGCCGTAGGCTCCAGCCGCGCCGCGGTGGATGCCGGGTGGATGCCTTATTCGCATCAGGTCGGGCAAACCGGACGCACGGTGGGGCCCAAGATTTATTTTGCCTGCGGAATAAGCGGCCAGATTCAGCACTTGGTAGGCATGCAATCCTCAAAGATTATTGTGGCCATCAACAAGGATCCCGAAGCCCCGATTTTTAAGGTCGCTACTTATGGGATAGTAGGCGATCTCTTCCAAATTGTTCCCGCCTTAACTGCCGCTTTCAAAGTAGCCCTGCGTAAATAACACAATCTTCCTAATTTAGCATATTTATTCATTAATCTGCCCCATATTGTCTATATTTGTACCTAGATGTTAAAGAATGTAAAGATTTTCCTTGACAAAATCCGCTTATTTGTTTATAATACGCACAGAATATTTGAAGGAGAAAAAAGCGAAACGACTTTTTTAAGGAAGATTAATGTTGAATAATAATTTAATGACCATTGAAGATCTGGCAGATTATTTAAAAGTTACCCGTCGGACTATTTATGATTGGCTAAAACATAATAAGATACCGGCGCTTAAGTTGGTTGGGCAATGGCGTTTTAAAAAAGATAAAATTGATGACTGGTTGGATAGCCAGACACAGTTACATTAATGAAGGATACCTATTCGCAGAGGCACCCGCGATAAATAAGGCACTCGACGCTAATCGGTATTGCGTCGGTGTCCTCTACGTAGAGGAAGGAGAAAGCCATGTATTTTAAAAGATTAGAGCTGATAGGATTTAAATCGTTTTGCGATAAGACTACGCTTAACTTTGAGCCGGGGATTACGGCGGTAGTCGGCCCCAACGGCTGCGGTAAATCCAATATTTTTGATTCCATCCGTTGGGTCCTGGGGGAGCAGTCTGCAAAATCACTGCGTGGTTCCGAAATGCTGGATGTTATTTTTAATGGCACGGACCAAAAGGAGCCATTAAGTATGGCCGAGGTAAGCTTGGCTTTTGATAATACCAGCCGTTTTTTTAATGTGGATAATCCGGAGGTATTGATCACTCGCAGGCTTTTTAGATCCGGAGAAAGCGAGTATATGTTGAATAAAGCCACGGTGCGGCTTAAAGATATTTTGGATTTGTTATTGGGTACCGGTATTGGCTCGGAGAGCTATTCGATTATTGCTCAGGGAAAAATTGATTTATTGTTAAGTTCGCGGCCGGAAGATCGCCGGGTGGTTTTTGATGAGGCCAGCGGCATCAGCAAGTATAAAGCCCAGAAAAGAGAAACCACGCGTAAACTGGAGGAGACAGAGCAGAATCTTCTGCGGGTCAATGATATTGTAACGGAGGTCAAGCGTCAGATCGGCTCCCTGGAGCGCCAGGCCAACAAAGCCCGCCGCTATAAAGAGGTCTTTGAAGAATTAAAATTAAAAGAGATGGATGCTGCCATTTTGGACAAGAACAATTTGTTGGAAGAAAAGGACGGAATCCTCCGGCAGCTGGCGGATTTAGCCAAAGAAGAAATTTCTTTAATTGAGTTAATTGCTCAGCAAGAGGCAAAAATCGCCAACCGTCAGAGTGAGCTAAAAAGTTTAGAGGAGGCGATGATGCAGGTGCGCAGCCAGATGCTTAATCTGGAGAATAGTTTGGTGCGCAATAATGAGCACATCAATTTTAACCAGCAACACATCGAGGAATTAATTCAAAGCAGCCAGGTTCTAGCCGGACAAATTGATCAGGCGCAGGCTAAGCTGCTGCAGGATGAAGATAAATTACAGCAGGTACGCGATGAGTACGCTAACCTTAAGCAGAACATTCAAGTTAAGCAGTCCAGCTTAGCCCAAAAGGAAGAGGAGATTAATAAGCTTAGCGCTAGCATTAAGGATTCGCTGGAGCTGATTGCCGAATGTAAAAAAATAATCCTGGATTTAGAAACCGCTATCTCTAACACTAATAATCAGATCGGAGATTTTAATTCCAAGCATCAAGTTTATTTAGCGCGCCAAAAAAGGCTAGGGCTAGAAAAGGCCAAGGTCTATGAAGATAAAGTAATTATGCAAGAGGCTTTAAACAAAGTTACTCAGGAGCTGGAGGATACGCGAACTCGAGTGGCTGAATTTAAGCAGAAGATTTCTGAGGTGAAAGCCAGCCTGGCGCAGGAGGGTTTGAACCTAGAGGAGATTAATCGCCAGATCGTCAGGCTGGGGAATGAAAAACTTACTTTAGTTTCGCACAAAGATTTTTTAGAGAAATTAAAAACTAAATATGATGATATCGGCGAGGCGTCGAATGCCGTAATTTATTTGGACAAAATGCCCAAGGAGAGTTTGACCGGCCTGGTGGTAAAGATTCAGAACCAGCTGGTCTTAAGCGATGAGGATCGCCTGCATTTGGGCACCGCCGCTTTTAAGATTAGCGGAGAGGCTAAGCCAATTGAATTAGATACGCAGAAAATTGATGAAAAAATTGCCAAGCTGGTTGAGAATCTGGGAGAGCTAAGAAATAGAATGGTCCTGCGGCAGGCCTGTATTTCGGATTTGACCAAGACCTCTCAGGCTTTGGAGATGGAGTTACGTAACCATGAAATTACCTTAGCCAATAAAGAATCTAACCACGCGGCGATTGCGGAGCAATTCAACAAGATTAAAGAAGAGGAAGATGTGATTGTTATGGAGCTGGCCGATGTTGCGCGGGAAATCTTGGCCCTCGAGCAAAATCTGGTCAGTGCCCAAAATCAGCTGGCGGATTTAAATGGCCAGGAAAGGCGCAGGCTCGATACCATCGTGCAGGCAGAGGACGTCATTTCTTCAAACAGCAAGCTACGTGAAGAAGTTTTGGTATTTATTACTCAGACTAAGACGGAGATTGAAGCCTTGAATAGGCGTTTTAGTTCGGATGCGGAAACCCTAAGGCTTCTAGATCAAACTTATGCGCAGGATAAGGCGAGCCTGGAGAATATCCAGCGCCAGATTGGCGAAGCTAAGGAGCGGGTTGAGATTTTAAGGGTTGAAATTACGCAGTGTCAGAACACCAATGCTCAGTCTCAGCTCCAGATTGGTCAGAAAAAAATTGCGTTGGAGGAAATTGAAGCCAAGTATAATGAGGTGTCCAGCGGTACCGTGGGGGTAGTAAAAAAGATTGAGGCAGACCGTAAACAATTGGATCAGATCAAGAACCGTCTGCATGAATTAGAGATGTTGGATAAGGATCTGGATTACCGCTATACCACGCTTAAAGAGAGGATGGCTTCGGCTTATAAAGTGGATTTAGATCTTTTGGCGGAGCTGAATAAAGAAATAGACCAAGCGGCGCTGGCTGTAGAAATTAGCGAATTAAAAAGGAAGCTGGATTCCTATGGCTCAGTAAATTTAGTGGCGATTGAGGAGTATGATGAACTAAAAAAGCGTTACGATTTTCTTATTCAGCAGCAGACGGATCTGGCGGATGCCAAGGAGTCTTTGCATCAGGCGATTTTAAAGATTAACCGCACCACTCGGCAGATGTTCATGGAAACTTTCGAGAAAGTAAAGGTGGAGTTTAAGAATTATTTCCGCTTGCTTTTTAACGGAGGGGACGCGCAGCTTTTCCTGTTGGATGAGTCGGATCCTTTGGATTCGGGAATTGAAATTATTTGTCGGCCACCGGGGAAGAAATTGCAGAATGTGCTTTTGCTTAGCGGCGGCGAAAAAACCATGTCGGCGATTGCTTTAATCTTTGCAATTTTTAAAGTTAAGCCTTCGCCGTTTTGCATTTTGGATGAGATTGACGCGGCTTTAGATGAATCAAATGTGGACCGCTTCTCCCGGGTGCTTCAGGAGTTTGCTAAAACTTCGCAGTTTATCGTGATTACTCATAATAAAAAGACGATTGTCAACGCCAATATTATGTATGGAATTACCATGGAGCAGTCAGGGGTTTCTAAAATTGTATCCGTGAAATTATCGCAGAATAAGGAAAGAGAGCTACAAACTCAGAAGGAAGCTTCAGAACAGGTAGCTTTGTCATCCTAAAGCGTTACTGAAATTATTTTAATCGTAGCAGGTATTATTTTTACCTTGACTTTTAGCCTGGTAGAGTAATTGATCTGAAGCGGTGATTAAATCCGCAGCCAGCAGGCCATTCTCAGGGAAGGTGGCAATACCCAGGCTTACGGTTAGTTGTTTATTGGGAAAAATTTCTTCTTTGAGAAAAGGGTATCTTTGGATATCCATCCGGATGCGCTCAGCGATTAAAAAAGCTTCTTTTTTTTCGGTATTCGGCAGAAT
>JAZDLL010000016.1:0-12768 GCA_043802105.1 Candidatus Omnitrophota bacterium | reverse complement strand
TCCACTCTTTCTAGAGGGGAATTTACCAATCCTAAAACAATATCTATATCGTGGATCATAATATCTAAGACGGCGCCCACATCCAGCGAGCGGTTAGGAAACGGAGAGAGGCGGTGGCATTCAATGAACTTGGGGTCTTTGATTATTTTTTGGGTAGCCGTAAAAGCAGAGTTAAATCTTTCGATATGCCCAACTTGTAGAATGAGGCTCTGGTTTTTTGCTAATTCAATCAAGTGATCTGCCTCTTGCAGGTTAACCGTGAAGGGTTTCTCCACCAGAAGATGGAGGTTAGCCTTAAGGAGCTCTTCGGCTATTTTATGGTGCAGGCGGGTAGGTACAGCCACGCTGGCCGCATCGATTTTACCGGAAAGTTCCGCCAGATTAGCGTATCCGGGCACCCTTAGGGAGCCGGATACTTCTTTAAGCCGTACCGGATCAGAGTCGCATACCCCGACTAAAGTGCATCCGGGAATCTGTTTATAAATTTTAGCGTGAATACTGCCTAAATGCCCTACTCCGAATACACCAATTTTGAGTTTATCCATGTTTAAAATCATAGCAGAGCTAAGGATTACTTGCAACTGATTTCTTAGCGGCTGGCTTGGTTTGCTTCTGAGCAGGGCGTGGAGGCAAGGAGCGGGCACGGATGCCCCTTAGATATGTCTAGGCAGAGCGACGCAGCCGACCCGAGCGCCGTTGCGGCACGCTGGGCCGCAACCAGCGCCCCTGCGAAGAACAAACCAAGCCAGACGCTAAAATAATGCAACAAAAGGTTTGCTAAGGTAGGATGTCTATGTTAAAATAATTCCCTTAAAGTCGAAAGAGGTAGAAATGAATGATTATTTAAAGTTATTAAAATTTATTAAGCCTTATAAATGGCAATTTGCTGTCGCCACTATCTGTATGGGGTTTTCCGCCATTTTTGACGGAGTATCTTTGGCAATGATGGTTCCCTTGGCGGATAAGGTTCTGACTAACCAAAAAATCATTATCCCGGCTAAATTACCCCTGTTTTTGTCTGATTTTATCGATAAAATCAATAATATTACTCCTCTGGTGCTGCTCAATTATATGGCTATCGCTATCGTCCTGTTGTTTGTGCTTAAGGGGGTGTTTGGTTTCTTACAAAGCTATTTAATGTCTAATATCGGCCAGGAGATCGTCAGGGATATCAAAGCTAAGCTTTACAAAAAATTTCAGAGCCTCTCTTTAGATTATTTTACGCATAAGCGCGGCGGGGAGATGATGTCGCGGATTACTAATGACGCCAGGATCGTGGAAAATGCGGTTTCCTACGGTTCAACGGATTTAGTCTATCAGGGCCTGCAAGTGGTCATTTTTTTCTCGCTCACCCTGTTTATTTATGCAAAATTTGTCGTTTTTATCCTTCCCCCTCTGGCCATCTTAGGCTATTTGATTAGTACAGTAGGCAAGAAGCTTAAAAAGCTGTCTAAAACTTCCCAGGAGAAGATGGCGGATATTACTTCTATACTTTATGAAACTATTTCTGGTGCCCGGATCGTCAAAGCTTTTAATATGGAAGAATATGAAATAAATAAATTCAATAGAGTGAACAATGATTATTATAAGGTGTCGATGAAATCCATCAAGCGTACGCTTATTTTGAGCCCGATTACCGAAATAGTCGGTTGTATTGCCGGAGTATTGGTTTTTGTGCTGGGTGGGAAGGAAGTGATTGCCGGAAAAATCTCTTTTGGAGTTTTTGGGTTGTTTGTCGGGTCGCTTTTATCCACGATCAGGCCGTTTAAAAAATTAAGCCAAGTAGCTTCTTTGAATCAGCAGGCGGGGGCGGCTAGTGAGCGGATTTATGAGGTTTTGGAGTCCAAACCCAGCGTGGTGGATACTCTTTCTGCCCGCCAATTAAAGGAGTTTAAGCAGAACATCGTTTTTAGCGATGTTTGGTTTAATTATGGGGATAATCAAGTGCTCAAGGGCATAACTTTAGATATTCCTTATGGCTCAATGTTGGCCATTGTTGGCCCTAGCGGTACCGGTAAAACTACGCTTTTAGATTTGATTCCGCGTTTTTATGACCCCAAAAAAGGTAAAATCTGTATTGATGGCCTGGATGTTAAAGAGGTTACCTTGAAATCTTTGCGCCAGCAAATCGGCATTGTTTCTCAGGAGACGATTCTTTTTAATGATACGATTAGGGCTAACATCGCTTATGGTAAAATGGGCGCTACTGATGAAGAGATTAAACAAGCGGCAATTCAAGCTAACGCCCACGATTTTATTAGCCGGATGCCGCAAGGGTATAATACTACTATTGGAGATAGGGGGATGCGTATTTCCGGAGGCGAGCGCCAGAGAATCGCTATTGCGCGCGCTTTGCTCAAGAATCCGCCTATTTTAATACTTGACGAAGCTACCTCTCAGCTGGATTCCGAGTCAGAGCGGGTGGTTCAGGATGCTTTGGATCGGCTGATCCAGGGGCGTACGGTATTTGTAATTGCGCACAGGCTTTCAACGGTAAGGAATGCGCACAAAATCGTAGTCTTGGACAAAGGGCTGATCGTGGAGTCAGGTTCGCATAATGAGCTCATGGCTAAGGACGGTTTGTACAAAAGGCTGCATTTGATGCAGGAATTGCGCAAGTAAAAAGAAGTTAAAATTAGTTGCAAATAGATAAAATTTTGCTATAATTACCCGACTAACTTTCTGTCCGCAAAACTCTGCTAAATGGGTCAGAAAAAATATTAACCAACTGTTTAAAAAACCATGGTTTGAGTTATTTAAATAGCTAAAGCCACCGGCCGTAAGGCCGTGGTTTGGTTACTGATAACCAGAGCCAAAAGAATGGGGGATTAAAGACGTGCCATCAGACTTAATCAAGCAACTTTTAGAAGCAGGTGTACATTTTGGTCACCAGACTAAACGCTGGAACCCCAAAATGAAGAAGTTTATTTTTGGCTCAAGAAGCGGTATTTACATTATTGACTTGGAAAAGACCGAGGAGTGTATTAATGTGGCCCGGGATTTTTTAACCGAGATTACCTCCAAAGGGGAGTTCATTCTTTTTGTGGGAACTAAAAAGCAGGCCCAGGATGTAATTAAACAAGAGGCTATCCGCAGCGGAATGTACTACGTTACTGACCGTTGGCCCGGGGGTATGCTGACGAACTTTGCCACGATTAAGAAAAGTATCAATCGCCTAAAAGATATCGAAAAGATGCGCACTGACGGAACCTTTGAGAAGTTGACGAAAAAGGAGATCGCCCGCCTGGAAAAAGAGCTGGCTAAGCTCAATAAGAATTTTGCAGGGATTGTCGCTATGGAACGTATGCCTAAGGCCGCTTTTGTGGTGGATACTAAAAAAGAAGAGACGGCAGTCCGCGAAGCGCGCCGGCTGGGGATTCCGATCATCGGATTGATTGATACCAACTCCAATCCGGATCTGGTAGATTATCCTATTCCGGGCAACGATGACGCCACCAAATCCATCCGCACGGTAGTAACGATTATTGCCGATACGATTATTGAAGGAAGAAAGAAGTTCCTCTCTTATCTTGCTCAGGAAGGGGTTAAAGTAGAAGAGGCTAAAGCCGCCGATATTTCTACCGAGGTTCTTCCGGAAGAAGAGATTAAAATTAAAGAAATCGAAGAGATTGTTGAGGATAGCCAGCCGTCTGATGAGGCGACCGCTACCAAGCGGGCACATTTAAAGGCCGCCGCGGAGATTAATCCCAAACTTAGGAAAAAAGGGTAACTTTATTAACGGAAGAAGGGGTAATTTTAAAATGAAAAATTCAGTTAGTGCGATTAAAGAACTAAGAGATATGACTTGCTCAAGCATTGCGCATTGTAAAAAAGCTTTAGAGGAGGCCAAGGGGGATATTAAGCAGGCAGTGATATTGTTACGTAAGCAAGGCTTAGAGATTGCCGCTAAAAAGCAAAGCCGCGCTGCCAAAGAGGGCAGGATTGATTGCTATATCCATCATGGTAATAAAATCGGAGTTTTGTTGGAGGTTGACTGTGAATCGGATTTTGTAGCTAGAAATGAGGAGTATATTAAATTCACCAAGGATTTAGCGATGCAGATTGCCGCCACCAACCCGGAGCATATCAAGAAAGAAGATGTTCCGGAGGAAGTTCTAAAACATGAAAAGAATAAAGAGGAGTATTATAAAACCAATTGTTTGTTGGAGCAGGTTTTTGTAAAAGACCCCAGCTTAATGATTAAGGATTATTTAGGCAGTATTGTGGGTAAAATGGGTGAAAATATCGTTATCCGCAGGTTTATCCGCTACAAGATTGGCGAATAAATAAAATGGTCAAGCCGGCTTACAAAAGAATTGTCCTTAAGCTTAGTGGTGAGGCGCTTCAGGGCAAAAAGACCCATGGTATAGATCCCGAGGTGCTGTTGACTATTTCGCGCCAGATCAAAGAAGTTAGGGATCTGGCGGTGGATGTGGCGGTAGTTTTGGGCGCCGGCAATATTCTGCGCGGCCAGGAGAACACTGCTTGCCGAGGCCTGGACCTGGACCGCAGTGTCGCCGATTATATGGGGATGCTGGCCACCGTAATTAACGGGCTTTCTTTACAGGATGCGCTGGAGAAAACCGGCGTTCCCACCCGGGTGATGACCGCCATTGAAATGCAAAAGATAGCCGAGCCTTATATTAAGAGGAGAGCCATTCGGCACCTGGAAAAAGGCAGAGTGGTGATTTTTGTCGCCGGTACCGGCAATCCTTATTTTACTACGGATACCGCGGCCGCTTTGCGGGCGATGGAAATTAACGCTGACGCTATTTTAAAAGCAACTAAAGTTGATGGAGTATATTCGGCTGATCCGCTGAAAGTAAAAGACGCCAAAAAGTTTACTCAATTAAAATATATTGATGTGCTTAAAAAAGGTTTAAAGGTAATGGACGCCACGGCTATCAGTTTGTGTATGGACAATCAACTGCCAATTGTGGTTTTTAATCTTAATCGCGTAGGCAATATTAAGCGTGTAGTTCTAGGCGAAAAGATTGGTACGGTTGTGCGCTAAAGGGAGGTAATTAATATGTCGATCAAGGAGGCAATCCATAGTACTGAAGAAAAAATGAAAAAGGCTTTTGAATCGATGAATCGCCAGTTTCATGAAGTAAGGACCGGTAGGGCATCTCCGAGTTTAGTAGAAGGCTTACATATTGATTATTACGGAACCCCAACGATGTTAAAACAGTTGGCCGCCATATCTGCTCCTGATGCGCATTTGATCGTTATCCAACCTTGGGATCTTACGGCGATTATTGAGATTGAGAAGGCGATTCTGAAATCTAATTTAGGGGTCAGCCCCTCTAATGACGGCAAGATCATTAGAATTACTGTCCCGCAGCTATCTAAAGAGCGGCGCCAGGAGATGGCTAAGTTATTGCATAAAATGTCCGAAGATGGTCGGGTATCTCTGCGCACGATTAGAAGAGAGGCTAAGGAAGCTGTCGAGAAGCTGGAAAAAGATAAAATTATTTCGGAAGATGAGAAATTCCGTGGTATTGATGAGTTGCAAAAGGTAGTGGATAGGTATATCGCCAAGATTGATGAGCTTTTAAAGACCAAAGAGAAGGAAGTATTGGAATTCTAAGTTTTTTCCCGCCTCGTATTACTCGGCGGGATTAATTCGCGCATTAACTTACTCACACTTTGTGTTCGTAAGTTAAGCGCTCATTAAATTTGGGTCTCTAGCTCTCCCCTACAAACCTTTGGGGGATTCGCTAGAGGTAAGGCATAGTAACCTAGATTTGGGCCTCTAGCTCATCAGGTAGAGCACCACACTTTTAATGTGGTTGTGCCGCGTTCGAGTCGCGGGAGGCTCAATAAATTTTCGGATTTGGTTGTTGAAAACCAGAAGAGGAAATATCCGGGCGGATGGCGAAATTGGCAGACGCGATAGCCTTAGGAGCTATTGGGGCAACCCTTGGAGGTTCAAATCCTCTTCCGCCCAAATAGTTATAGGTAATTGCGGCACCCGGCGCAGATTGGATTCGCGCCGGTGCGCAATAGGTATTGCGGCACCTTGCGCTTAATGGTATTGCGCAAGTGCCGCGCTTGTTGCGCGGGAGTAGCTCAGCTGGCTAGAGCGCAACCTTGCCAAGGTTGATGTCGCGGGTTCGAATCCCGTCTCCCGCTCCATGTTACGGCAGTAGGGTAGATAATTTAGATCCCGCCTCAAATTATTCGGCGGGATTAATTTGCGCATTAACTTGACTGACGCTGTTGCGTTCGTAAGTTAAGCGCTCATTAAAAGGAGCAGACAATGCAAATAATGGATTTTCTCTCAAAGAAGGCGATTCTCACCGATATAAAATCCACCAGCAAAGAAGACGTGATCAAAGAAATGGTGGATTTTTTGATCGAAGCCGGTGACGTAGAAAAACGTAATCGTAATAAGCTGATTGACGCGTTGATGTCCAGAGAAGCCTTAGGGTCAACGGCCATCGGTCAAGGCATCGCCATACCGCACGCTAAATGTGATTGTGTGGGAAAACTGGTGGCAGCTTTCGGCCTTTCTAAAAAAGGCGTGGATTTTGATTCTCTTGACGGAGAATTAGCTTATATTTTCTTTTTATTAGTTGCCCCGCAGGATTCTGCCGGCCCGCATCTTAAAGCCTTAGCCAGAATATCCCGTCTGTTAAAAGATAAATACTTCCGCGATACCTTACGTACCTGTATGGATGAAAAATCCGTAATTAAGGTGATCACTCAGGAAGATGAAAAAAAGATTTAACTCCCAAGAGGCAGGCCTTCTGGTACTTATCAAGGAAGGGTGCAATAAACATGAAAGCTGACACTACTGATATTCTAAAATGGTTTTATCCGGGCATCGGGATTAAACGCTGGGTGGCTTTAAGTGCTTTTGGCGTCGCACTTTTAATTTTAGGCACGGCTAATTTACGTAGTGAAGAATTTTGGTTGATTCAGATTTTGGACGCTTTAGTTGTACTTTCCGGAATTATAATTTTAATTTTGGGCATTAAGCGCCTGATGCGTTCTTTTATCGCCATCTTTGCCCCTTCATCCAGAGGCACAGAGTTAATTGATATTTTGTATCAAAAGAAACAACTTAGCCGTGGCCCGCGTATCGTTACCGTCGGCGGCGGCACAGGGTTATCGGTTCTTTTAAGCGGATTAAAAAATTATACTTCTAATATTTCGGCCGTGGTTACGGTGGCGGATAACGGTGGCTCCAGCGGTCGTCTACGGCAACAGTTTGATGTTTTGCCTCCCGGCGATATTCGTAACTGTTTGGTGGCTTTGGCCGATGCCCCGACTTTGATGCGCGATCTTTTTCAGTTTAGATTTGATGCTAATTCTGAGTTTTCCGGGCACTCCTTTGGCAATCTCTTTCTTACGGTCATGACGCGCCTGACCGGTGATTTCGAAAAGGCGATCAAGGAGACCAGTAAGGTTTTAGCTTTACGGGGCCAGGTTATCCCCTCATCATTGGAAGATGTAACGTTGGTGGCGCATTATTTAGATGGCTCTATGGTTATTGGAGAGGATCAAATTCCCCGGGCCAGAAAGGCGATTAACCGAGTTAGTCTTACTCCCGAACAGCCCTTGGCTACGCCGGATGCTTTAAAGGCAATTAAAGAAGCCCAGATCATTGTTTTGGGCCCGGGTTCTTTGTACACCAGCATCATCCCGAATTTGTTGATTAAGGAAATCACTCAAGAGATTACAGAATCGGAAGCGATAAAAGTTTATGTTTGCAACGTGATGACCCAGCCCGGCGAAACCGATGGTTATAGCGTTTCCGATCATATTAAAGCCCTTTTCAAGCACAGCCACGAACAGATCCTGGATTACTGCGTGGTGAACAATGGCGAAGTACCCGGTGAGATTTTGAAGCGCTATTCCCAGGAGAATTCGCTGTTGGTGGTTAACGACCGTAAGAAGGTCGAGAATCTGGGGGTGCGGGTGGTGGAGGAAGATTTCGGCATGATTGCCGACGGAGTAATCCGCCATGACGCAGAAAAGTTAGCCAAAATTATTTTAAGTTTTATTGAAGAAATTTAAATATGCCATTTATTAAAAAAGAATTAGTCGTAAAAAATAAGCAGGGTTTACATGCGCGGCCGGCGGCGGTCTTTGTGCAGATTGCCAATAAATTCGATGCGCGGATTACCGTGCGCCATGATGATGAAGAGGTTAACGGCAAATCGATTATGGGTATTCTTATGCTAGGAGCCGAGAAGGATAGTTTGATTGTGGTGGAGGCGGACGGGGAGGATGCTGAGGTGGCGTTGGTAGAGCTGGAAAAATTAATTAGTAGCGAGGAAGAGTTATGATTCAACTAAAAGGAATTGCCGCTGCCGGCGGTATCAGTATCGGGCCGGCCTATTTATTGGGGAAAGAGGAGTTTGTCGTTGTGCGCGAAGCGATTAACTGGGCGGATATCCCCGCGCAGATTCAGCTTTTTGAAGAAGCGCTCATCCAGACTCGCCGTGAAATTATTGAGCTGCAAAAAAGAATTAGTGCGGATATGGGGCAGGAGGAGGCGCAGATTTTCGATGCGCACCTGTTGGTTCTGGAAGACCGGATGCTCATTGAAGAGGTAATCAGTCACCTTAAAAAAGAGCAGCTTAATGTTGCGTATATTTTTTCCGAGGTATTAAAGAAATATATCGGTGTGTTTTTAAAAATCGAGGATGAATATCTTAAGGAACGCGCCGCGGATATTAACGATGTCGGTAAAAGGATATTAAGGAATCTTTTAGGGGAAAAGAAGAAGGGTTTAGATGAGGTGGGAGTCAGGGCGATTATTGTCGCGCATGATATCTCTCCTTCGGATACCGCGGCCCTGCATACTAAGAACGTCGCGGCTTTTGTTACGGATATCGGCGGCAAGACTTCGCATACCGCGATTATGGCCAAATCCTTAGAGATTCCCGCCGTGGTCGGGCTGGAAGGCGTAACCTCCAGGGTTAATCCGGGAGATATACTGATTGTAGATGGCAGCTTAGGGATCGTAATTATTGATCCTGACGAGGAAACCCTTAGAAGCTACCAACAAAAACTTGAAAAATTAAAAGGTATTTCCGATAAATTTCTGTTGGTTAAAGATTTATCGGCGGTGACTACCGATGGGCGGGTAATTTTGATTAATGCCAATATTGAATTTCCGGATGAGGTGCCTAGTGCCAAGTTGCACGGTGGCCAGGGGATCGGGCTTTACCGCACAGAGTTTTTTTATATGAATCGCAAAGACTCACCCAGCGAAGAGGAGCATTATCAGGCTTATAAATATGTGGCCCAAGAGATGAACCCGTATTCGGTGGTCATTCGCACCCTGGATATCGGCGGAGATAAATTTTTATCGCAATTTAAAATCCCGCATGAGATGCAGCCGTTTTTAGGCTGGAGGGCGATTCGATTTTGTTTGGCGCGCCCGGATATATTTAAGTTGCAGCTACGCGCAATTCTACGGGCTTCCGCGCATGGAAACCTTAAGCTGATGTATCCGATGATCTCCGGGGTTGAGGAGCTGCGGCAGGCTAACCAGCTTCTGAATGAAGCTAAGCAAGAGCTCAGGCAGAATGGTTTGGAGTTTAATGATAAAATCGAGGTGGGGGTAATGGTGGAGGTTCCCTCAGCGGCGATGACTGCGGATATTTTGGCTCGCGAAGCGGATTTCTTTAGCATCGGCACCAATGATTTAATTCAATACTCTTTGGCCGTTGACCGCAGTAATGAAAAAGTCGCTTATCTTTATGATCCGGCACATCCGGCAGTTTTAAGATTGATTAAGGGTATTATTGACGCCGCGCATCAGGCTAAAATTAAGGTCGCCATGTGCGGAGAGATGGCCGGGGAGCCGTCTTTGGCGCTTATTCTTTTAGGCCTAGGCTTAGATGAGTTTAGCTTGCCGCCGCAGGTGATCCCGGAATTAAAGTATGTCATTCGCGCGGTGGGTTTTAAGGCTGCGCAGGAATTAGCCGTGCAGGCGATGCAGCTTTCAACGGGTAAAGAAGTTGAAGAATTTTCGCAAAATAGGCTGGCGGAGATTTTAAAATAAGATGAAGGCCTTAATTTTAGCTGCTGGATACGCTACCCGGCTTTATCCGCTAACCAAAAAATATCCTAAGCCGCTTTTAGAGGTCAAGGGCAGGCCGATCATCAATTATATCGTGGGCAAATTAGGGTCAATCCGCGATATTGATGAAATTTATATTGTGACCAACAGCAAATTTATATCGATTTTTAGAGAATGGGCCGCTACGATTAAGTCCTCTAAAAAAATTACCCTGATTAATGACCGGACGCAAAATAATCGGGATAGGCTAGGGGCCGTTGGCGATATTGATTTTGTGATTAAGCAAGAAAATGTCCGTCAGGATCTTTTGGTCGTCGGCGGAGATAACTTATTCAGCGGTTCCTTAAAAGAATTCTTGAAGGCCTGTCGGAAAAATATTTCTTCTGCGGGCCTGGGTTTATTTCGGTTAAAACGTAAAAAAGATGCCAGCCGTTATGGCGTAGTTAAGCTGGGCAAGCTAAATAAAGTAATCAGTTTTATTGAGAAGCCTAAGCATCCGGATTCGAATTTGGTGGCGATGTGTTTATACTATATCGCCAAAGATTATTTGTATTTGATTAACTCCTATCTGCATGATAAAAATATAAAAACAGATGCTACCGGCCGTTATATTGCCTGGTTAAAAGACCGGGTGGATGTTTACGGGCATGTTTTTAGCGGCTCTTGGTTTGATATCGGCGATTATAAATATTTAAACGCGGCAAAGAGTGTATTTGTTCAATAATCAATAGGCACCCGCGCTACGAAGCGCGCACTTGCGCAATACAAATTAGCGCAAGGTGCAAGCTGTGTCTATATACAAGGAGGAGTCATGGCTGTGCAGAAACACTATTTTTCTTCAGAGTCGGTAACCGAAGGGCATCCGGATAAGTTATGCGATCAGATCTCAGACGGTATTCTGGATGCTTGTTTAAAAAACGATCCTTATTCGCGGGTAGCCTGTGAGACCTATGTCACCATGGGGCTTTTAATTGTCGGCGGTGAGATTACTACCCGTGGTTTCATCCATGTACATGATATTTGCCGGAAAATAATCGAAGAGATTGGTTACAATCATCCTAAATACGGTTTTGATTTTCATACCTGCGCAATTTTAAATGCCATTCACGCTCAGTCTCCGGATATCTCGCAAGGTGTGGATACCGGCGGGGCAGGGGACCAGGGCATTATGTTTGGTTATGCTTGCAAAGAGACCAAGGAATTGATGCCTTTGGCTTTAATGCTGGCGCAAAAATTAGCTATGCAGTTAACCCGCGTGCGCAAGGAAAAGATTTTAAAATACCTGGGCCCGGACGGAAAAACACAGGTAACTGTGGAGTATGATAACGGCAAGCCTGTGCGCGTGGATTCCGTAGTTCTAGCTTCCCAGCATACTGATGATATTTTGGATAAAAGCGGCAAGCGCATCACTGAAAAATCACGTCAGGAGATTATTCGCCAGGTGGCCGGCCCGATCCTTAAGGGTTGGGTGGATAAGCAGACTAAGTATTTTGTTAATCAGACGGGAAAATTTGTGGTGGGTGGCCCTCAGTCGGACACCGGAATGACGGGGAGAAAAATAATTGTGGATACTTACGGCGGCGCGGTGGCTCATGGTGGCGGAGCATTCTCCGGTAAGGATCCGACTAAAGTTGACCGCTCGGCAGCCTATATGAGCCGTTATATTGCTAAGAATATTGTGGGTGCGGGTCTAGCGGAAAAATGCCTTATCCAGCTGGCTTATGTTATTGGCCGGGCAGACCCTTTGTCGGTGATGGTGAAGACCGAAGGGACGGGAGTTATTTCGGAGGAGGCTTTGGTTAAATTAGTTCGGGCGAATTTTCAACTTACCCCTCAAGGAATTATTAAATCCTTGAATTTACGCCGGCCAATCTATAGAAAAACTGCCAGCTACGGCCATTTTGGCAGACCGGAGCCGGAATTTCATTGGGAAAAGCTGGATAAAGTCGCGGATCTGAAAAAGCAAGCGGCAAGGTTATAAACGTTCGGCGTTGATTTTGTTTAGGATTTATTAAAGGAGAAAATATGCAATACGACATTAAGGATATAAAGTTAGCAAAAAAGGGCGCTTTACGAATTGAATGGGCAGCTAAAAATATGCCGGTTTTGAATTTAATTAAGCAAAGATTTTCTAAACAGAAACCCCTGGCCGGCCTAAAGGTGGCCTGCTGTTTGCATGTGACTACGGAAACCGCAGTGCTGGCGGATGTTTTAAAATCTGCCGGTGCACAGGTATATCTTTGCGCATCCAATCCGCTTTCTACTCAGGATGATGTGGCAGCCGCCTTAGTCCAAGATTTAAAGATAAGTGTTTTTGCGATTAAAGGCGAGGATACTAAAACTTATTATCTACATATGAAAGCGGCTTTAGCTATTAAGCCGGAGATTACCATGGATGACGGCGCTGACCTGGTAAGTACTATTCATCAGCGTCCGATAGGTATGCACGCTAATATTATCGGCGGCACAGAGGAGACTACTACCGGGGTGATTCGGCTTAGGGCTTTGGCTAAAGAAGGAAAGCTGCGTTATCCGATTATCGCGGTCAACGACGCTTTAACCAAACATCTTTTTGATAATCGTTACGGCACCGGCCAGTCTACGCTGGACGGTATTATTCGCTCGACGAATAAATTAATTGCCGGATCTAATTTCGTGGTTTGCGGCTATGGTTGGTGCGGAAAAGGCACCGCCATGCGCGCCAAAGGCATGGGGGCAAAAGTGGT
>JAZDLL010000005.1:0-8055 GCA_043802105.1 Candidatus Omnitrophota bacterium | reverse complement strand
AAGGAGGAGACAAAACAAACCCTTCTTGCCCAAGGAGAAAAAGTTACCACGCAAGTGCAGACAATTTATACGCGGTAACACCCCCTCCTCCTATTTCTGTATTTAGGTAGAGAAGTGTTCCAAAGGAAAATTCCCCCTTTTTACAGGGGGAATTTTTTTTGTTAGATTCCACCTCTTTTTGCGTCAATTAAAGCAGGAGGTGATAAAATGAAAGAACTAATCCCAGCAGAGGTAATTAAGCATAAGATTTTCTTAATACGCGGGCAAAAGGTCATGCTGAGCAACCACTTGGCAGAGCTTTATGGAGTTGCAACTAGTGCATTGATGCAGGCAGTAAAGCGCAATATTGAAAGGTTTCCGGATGATTTCATGTTTTCTTTAAGCAGGGATGAAATCATGAACTTATCACAATTTGTGATAAGTTCAAAAATGAAGCATGCACCAAGTCTTTACGCTTTTACAGAACATGGCGTGACTATGTTGTCTAGTGTATTAAGAAGCAAGCGGGCAGTCCAGGTAAATATAGCAATTGTGCGCGCTTTCGTAAAACTGCGCCAGATATTATTAAGCCATAAAGAACTTTTCCACAAATTAGAAGAGTTGGAGCAAAAATATGAGAAACATGATTTAGCGATAAAAGGCATCTTTGAGGCAATCCGGCAACTAATGGATGTTCCCGATGAAGCAAAAAGAGTAGTAAGGGGATTTAGGACCAAGTAAGAATTCCGGAATCCCGAGGACACATTGCTTATTTCTGTATCTTACGTAAGGGAATGTTCCAGACTGAAGATTCCCCCTCTTGCAGGGGGAATTTCTTTTTCAGGGCGATTAGAGGTAAGTAATAAACCGGGATAGAGTTTAGGTCGGCAATTAATTCGTGGTCTCCGGGCTGGGCCTGCCCATACACATAACTGCCATCTACGCTGGTAATGATGGTTTTATCTTTATCTAAAGTTATGGCTACTCCGGGAACGCCTTTTTCTCCCACCGAATATTCGCCGTCTTCATTAGCGTCCTCAAAAACAATACCACGGATCTCTGAACGCGAAGTAATCCCGAAATAAACTTTATTAGCCGCAGCATTGGCAATCGGGATCTCCTGGGTCACCGGAACCGTCAACATATAACCTGCCGGCAGCGTCCCGGTATCCAACGTTACATAAGCAATCTTACCTTTAACTTTAGCAAATTTAAAATATCCCAGTTCATCAGTAACCTGGGATTGTTTTTTACCCAGCCAGACCTTGATCCCAAAAACCGGAGGCTCATCACGATCCAGCAGGCCGTTGGAATTATAATCTTTAAACGCATAGCCCTGGATATTGGAGACAGCATCCCAACGCACCCCGGTATCCCAAAGCAGCTTCATCCCGACGTTAAAGCTCGCCTCCACCCGGCTGGTGGAGGTAGGATTTTCTTTCCAAACATTTCTCACCCTGGCCGAAGCGTAGACCTCCTGGCCATCCGCCGGCCGGAAAGAAAGTTCACCATAGCCCTCTATATAATCTTCCCCGGATAAAAATGAAAGCGGAGAGTTGGCGCGCTCTTCATCCCGATAGGTAAAACGCATGGATCCCCAAAACGGAGAGTTACCGATGCGGTCATACCAGTCCAGGCCGGTTTCCGTAACATTGGGCCGCACATAATTACTAGTTGAGCGCTCAGTAAGCCAGTTCAACTCGCGATTAAAATAATAATATAAAGCGCCGATCACGTTAAAACGCAATCCGGCGTAAAACTTTTCATTGGCGTAATCCAAAGCCGAAGCGGAGAAATTCTGATTGTCTTGATGAGAATATTTTGCATAAGTAGAAACTTCTTTGCCAAATAATGTAAATAGCCGGCTGGCGCCAACTCCCGAGGACCGGTATCTTACCTGGGATAATTTACCTAGATCATTCTGAAGAGTATAGGTGGCTTCCAAGATGGTCAACGGGTCCAGCTTATAAGTAAGCGTAGTATCTATATCCTCGTTAAAACGATCGGGATTTTCTTCGGCCGGATAAAGCCGGTCGCGGTAAATATCCGCCCGCTGAACAAAAGTAAATTTATCTGTCGGCCGCCAGTTAAAATTTAAAAGCGCGCCGAACTCTCCCTGCCGCCAACCGGAGCCGGTAATGCTTGTGAATTCCTTATCAATATCTCTAAATTGTAAATTCGCATAAAGTTTATCCCCGTTATAACGGCTGGTAAATGTCTGGGCTAAATTCTTAGTATCGCTGGCGATTTCATAGCTATAGCCGTAGTGTTTAAAATTCCAGTTGCCGATAAGATCATAAGCGTAATCCTTAAGATAATCCTGCCGGTCGCGGCCCCAACCGTGAGCTACGCTAAACTTATAATTTTGCCAGGTAACCGGAGTAAAGTTCAAATTAAAACCGCTCATGAAAGCATGCTGTGTTTTATAGTCAATCATGGATAACGTACCATAGCGGCCGCCGTTTTCCCTGCCCCAGAAAATAGCGTAATCCAGCTTATTATTGAAGGCGGGAGAATAAAAATAAATTCCCCTTAAATCCGCTCCCGGTACAGCCATATTATTGAAAGCGGGATTGTAGTCTCCCGCCCGGATTTTAAACCCCTTAAAATCCCCAAGCTTGCCGTTAGTCAGGCCAGCGGAAACATAAGTCATATCCGTGGTCTTCGGAAAAACGCGCTCGGTGATTGAAGCATCCAGCAAACCATAAGGCGTAGCTCCATCCATGCGCAAATTATGAATCCAGGAATAATTTCCGTTGCGCTGGATGGTTTCTAGCCTGCGGCCGGTGTAATAAGAATACCAATCTAAATTATAGCGTAATTTAAAATTACCCATCCTATCCTCTTCCCTGCGCATGGTTTCTTCCAAACTCGGCCCCTCGGGAATAAACATAATCCCGGTGCACTCAATACTGGAGCGGCCGAAATCATCCCAGATAATAATTGTCGCTGACCCCCTGCCCTTGGCCATCACCGAAATTTCATTATCATTTAATTTTTCCGCGTAAAGAAGTTCCGGCTGCACCACTAAAAAACGCTGGATGTTCTTGCCGCTAATAATAATATATTTACCTTCCTGAATCTCTATCGGCTGCAAAAAAGATAGGCTGGGGTCATTGATCAGATACCTTACGGGAGATTTCTTTCTGGCAGAACCGCCGCCCGACTCCTCCTTTTGGCTTAATTCCGGGATAAAAATCTGATCCGCACTCCGGCCCCCTTCTTCTCCCATCGTTTCCCTGATTTTGGCTTTATTTAAATCATTCTCCATCACCGTCTGGCGATCCAGGCGAGTTGAAGAATACGGCGGAGTCTTAAATTTACCGCTGTTAGTAATTTTACCTGACATTCCACTGAGCAATTCAAGATAGTAAATGGCTGGAGGATAACCTGGCTCGGCAACTAAAGCCCGGTTAAACTCATCCTGGGCCTGCGAAAAATCACCTTTATCCACATCCCGCAGGCCTTCCTCGCAAAGAAATTCGGCAATCTGGCTATAAGCAAAAACTAAATGTGGAATGATAACAATAGAAAGGAATAAGCTAAAAATCAGGAAGAAAATACCTAGACGATGGCGGGATTTTTTACTGGAGCTGGCCGATCTGAACAATTTGATTGTTCTCTCCTATGGTAACCGAGGCTTCTTGGGTCACTACCGGACCTCTGCCTGTGCCGGCGTCGGTAAGCGCTTTTCCTAAATCCACGGTGATCACCAAATCATAATCGCCGGCGGGAATTTTATCTTTCCAGGTGCCTAGGAGACTGCCTTTTCCGCCCGGAAAAGTATAAACGCTATTCAATGCTCCGCGGGCGCTAACCAGGCCCTCATTATTCATTAAGCTAAAATTTCCGGAAGTAGTAATATCAGTATTGCCGGTATTTTCAAAATCCAAGGTAATCTCCAAAGACCCTTTGATCTCTTTAGAAGGCTGAATATTTAAATTGCTGATTTTAGCTTCTCTGTGTACCGTACCTTTTACTTCCACATAAAACAAAGTCGCCACCCGGACATTAACATTAAGTCCTGCAGAACGGTCGGAGCCTGAAAGAACGCCCTTGCTAATCAATGTCTCAAAAAAAAGAGTGGCAAAACGCGCACCGCTGGCATCCGGAGGAACATTAACGGAATAGTTAATTTTCTGTTTTCCAAATGCCGGCACTATCACGTCTGCCGGAGAGAAGGTTATCCATGGGCAAGCCGATGCGGGAGTAGAATTAGCCGGAAGAAACTCCTTAGCCCCTGTTCCTCCCGCAAGATAATACCAATCTTCCAGATAAAGCCGCATACTTTTACTCTCAGCAGTCGGATTATCCAGGGTGATCTCTCCGAAAGCGCGTTCCCCCGGAGAAACTACCACCCGAATTTTTGACTGATTCATAAAAGGAAGTTTATCTGCTTGCGCAGAAGAGACAAAAAGGCTACCGGTAAGATAAAACCAGATACCTATAATAATACGTAGTCGAGCAGACAAAACACCCTCCCCTTTAGAATACTATACTACAATTATGTCTGCTAATCAATTACGGTGTTAGCGTAATGGTAACAGAACCGGTATATGTTCCTGCCGGTGTATCCAGGCCAATCGGCGTTACGCCATCAGCATCTTTTCCTGCTTCTCCAGTACCTACACCATAATAGATACGTAACCAACCACCGGTTAACTGCGCCTTAGTATAAGCAATACTTTGGCTGTTGCCGAAACTAACCTTCTGTAACGGCACATCTGTAGTATCGCTAGTTTGTTTGACGAAAGAAACATTGACCTTATTGTTCAAATTATCCGTTCCTTTAGCCAATGACGCGCGGGTATGGGTCACCGTCCAGGCAGTATTAGAGTTATCGGTTACGCCAATATCTATAGCAAAATAACTGGCGGGCAGAAAGATATGGTTTACCGTATCCCAAATTAAAGTCCCGAAACTAATCGTCGAAGCCGCTGTCCAAACCGTACCGGTTATCTTGCTAACGGTAACTGATAATCCATTCGTTATTGTAGGAATAGTAGCATTAACAGTAACGGTTTGAGCTTGAGCAGCCCAAGCACTGGTTGCACAAAAGGCAACCACTACGAAAATCATACCAATAAGTATGTTTTTCATTTTTACCACCTCCTTGTTTGTTGGTTTCTGTTTACGATTATTATTTTTAAACATCTTGCCCCCCCTCTCTCTTAGTTAAATTTCGGTTAAGGTATAAGTTATACTCGATGAATAATTGCCTGCTCTTAAATCCGCAGGACAAGTTAATTCATAAATTACTTTAAATTGATCGGCAGAACCATTGGCGTCAGAAATGAATAAAAGCAAGCTGCCTTTTTCCACCGAAATTTTATCAGCAACCTTTAGATTTCCTTTAGTATTACTGGCCGCCAGAGTCTGTAAAGAAAAATACTTGGACGGGATTTTGTCTCCGGTGCTGCTGGCCAATTCCGAAAGGACATTTTGGGTAACCTGATACGGCCGACCAAGATTTGATTTTACTTCAATTAACACTTCATTTAAACGCGGGCCATCGCTGGGCTTAAGATTTGCGAAATCAATACTATAGCGCTGGTCCTGCGGAGAGATAGAAATTTCAAAGACCCGCTCCTGCCTAATCTCTAAATCTAGCGCTCCTAAATTTATTTGCTTGCCGCTAGACTCCAAAAGATATTGTAGGCGCGAACGATAGTTGCCGGCGACCAGGCTTAACGGATCAGCTAAAGAATAGGCAATCGTAAAGGCTTTATCACAGCTGCCATCCGGACGGGAAGAATAGATGGTCTGAATATTGTTGGAAACCGGAGTTGGCTGATTTATAGCTACGCCTATCTGGGCATCGGGTATATTAAAACGCAGATTATCATTATCAATAAATTTACCTTCTTGGGACTGAATCGGCGCGGGCAGCATCTGCATAATCCTGAAGGGCCCGTTAAAAGTGCCATTAATCGTCACTACGGCGTTAGCTGCGCCCCGTAGATCATTAGTCTGCGCAGGATTAAGTATAATTGCACTAGCTCCTTCTGCCGCAGCCACAGAAACCGATAGCGAGCCGCCGTCATTAGGAATATTCACATAGACCTCAATGATTTTGGTCACTGGCTGCTGCGCGGAATTAATCGGGTTCAAAATTAAACTAATCCGGCCGGTGTAATAGCCGGGAGCAACTTCTTGGGTATTTATAATGCCATAAACCAGAGTAAACGAATCCGCGTCCCCAGCCGGGCTAGAAACATAAATCAGCTCATCATTCCTGACCGCAATATCTCCGCTAGGCAGGCGCAGGTCTCCGAATCTATTTGAGCCGCGTAGCCCTCTAACTACAAAATTATTCCCAATCGTGGCGGATGGATTATCCCGGTTGCGCAGCGGAGTTTCAATACGCTGGCGAATCTCATAACGGCTACCCGTATCATTGGCAGTAGTAAAGGTTATGCCGCGGGAAAAGCTGATGCGGTCAAACTCCAGCCGATACCCACCCTCATCCAGCAAATAGCTCAAGTCAAAAGCCGCAAAAGCCTGCTGGCAGAAGATTACCGAGGCGGTCAGCATCAGAGTAAGAATAATTTTTTTAAATATTTTTTTCATTTTCATAATTCTACCACCCTTTAGCTTCAATTACAACCAAAAAATAAAAAACCGGACAGATCAAATTTCGGTCTTATCCGGTTGAATCTCATGGCTCCTTTGCCCTCCAGCAAAGGATCCCAGATATATTACCTTAACTTTGTATAACAAATGTAGCACTCTGGGAGCCCTTTGTCAAGAGAAATTTGAGGTAGAGAAGAAAGCGTTTCCTTGGCCGAAATCTTGTGATTTTTAGCATCATTAATCTTATATCAGGACAGATTAATGATGCAGCGCAATCAGTTACCATCTTACCTATATATATGAGAATCTATAGCCTAGCTTATGCGCCTGGCAGGAGTTGAGCACCCATAAATATCTAGCGAAATGCTAGCGAGTGCAGCGAGCCAGCGTGAACCTTTGCCAATAGTTTTTAATGCGCCTAGGTGGGGTCGAACCACCAATAACCAGTTCCGAAGACTGGTGCCCTATCCATTGGGCTATAGGCGCAATTAAATAATCTCTGCCTTGTCCCCTAAAATCTCTTTAATCTTCTCCAATTTAGCTTTTCCCACCACCAGGACGTGTTTCTCGGCAGTCGTGCGCACCGGAGAGTTAAGCTGAATTTTATCCGGATTTATTTGCTCAATTACCTTTTTTAGTTTTTCGACATGTTTAAGATCATCATTCAGGCCGGCAAGCAGCATTACCTCCAGCCAAATCTGGCCGCTAAACTCTTTTCTCAAAGCTACCAGGCCATCAATAATTTCATTTAATTTTATCCCGGTATGCGGCCGATCGATCTGTTTAAATATTTCTAAGTCTACCGCATCTAAAGAAGGCACGATTAAATCCGCTTTTAAAAGCCCTTGACGCACTACGAGATCTCCTAAAAGAGTAGAATTGGTAATCACTGCGATTTTTAAACCCGTGATATTTTTTACCTGATCAATCAGTTCTCCGATACAAGTATTTAAGGTCGGCTCACCCAGCCCGGAAAGAGTGATAAATTTTAGCTCTCGGGCGGTTTGAGGATTTTTTTGCAGCCAGGATTTTAATTCTAAAATAATCTTATCCGCTTCGGCGTATTCTTTTCTTTCCAAAACAGTTTTTCCAACGCTGCCCCACTGGCAATAAATACAGTCCAAATCACATACTTTATCCAGGCTAAGGCTTAAACCTAAAGAAAGACCCATTCTGCGCGATTTTATCGGCCCGTAGACGTATTTCATAGAAGTATTGACTTGTAGTGAGAATAAACTTTTAGGGCGCTACTCATTCAGCAGCGCCCTAAAATTTTCTCATTAGTAGTTAAGAAATAAGGTTACTTAACCTCAATCACACAGTTATGCGACCCGAGTGAATTGGCTACGCAAGTGGTACAGTGAGGATCATTTGTCCAGTTTCCGTCTACGATAAACTTATACTCATGCCTTCCCGGTTTAAGAGCAACCTTGGCTGCCCAGCTACCTTTGCTATCCTTCTTAGCGAGCAATTTCTTGGTGTCCCATTTATTAAAACTTCCGG